>JAISIZ010000062.1 GCA_031261785.1 Mediterranea sp. (in: CFB group bacteria) | reverse complement strand
CATAACAAGGCTCTTGATTTTATTTGTATATCATTGCTTTAGCACCGCTAATATACGAATTAATTTCAAGAACCTTGCTATTTTAGGCGTTTATCTTGGGGTGGGAAACTTTAGTTACTCTTTTGTACAATGTATAAGTAATGAAGATGCGAATAGACTGCTAACAAGTGACGAACAGGATCTCGAACAGGAGCCTGCGCTAGAGCCAGCTCACGGTGTTCTCCCTATGGGAGAAGATTCTTCTAATTAAAAAGGGAATCTCCGTCATCCATCTATATAAATGCTTTATGTATCTATTGACAAATGTTAGTGATGAAAAATAGTATTGTAACATATCTGTTAAAGCCGCGTCAGTTCGGTGATTGGGTGCAATGGAACTGGGCTTTTTATATGGCATTTTTCTTCCTGAGAGAAATGAGGCTATCCTTTATTCTTTACTTGATAATCTTAGCCGGAATCGTTTCTTTGATAGGAGGACTTTGTACTATCGTCTCAAAGCGTGAGGATCGTAACTGGAAAGCGAAAGTATGGTTTGTAATAGGTGGAACGTTTTCTATATGCGGCAGCGTCTGCCTCATTTATTTAGGCTATTATAACCTCATCCATACCGAAGATTTCGTGCCGATACTATTCGTGAAATGAAAAATGGGCTGACGAGGATCGCGAAATCGTGATCTTCCGTCAGCCCATCTCTTCCTTCCTTTGTCGTTCTTGCGAATAAAAAGGAAACCACATCTTTGGGACGAGATGTGGAACGAATTGGAAAGTTGAATCTCTCTATGGCATCCGGGCCATAGTTTTGTCTCCATCCCCCAGAAAAAAGAAATCTTCCCCACGCAATGTTTTTTAAGCCCTCGCGTTTATAGACTATGAACAATAATTTATATCTTTGCAAACGTTTAAAAAGTAACTTATGAGACTGATGAAGATTTTCTTAGCGACCCTGATGGCCATGATGATGAGCCTATCAATCACTTCTTGTATTAATGGAGAAGATAACACGAAAAGAGACAACGAGCCTATTATTGGGCAAGTGAAGGATGGTACGTTTGGCCTATCTTTCATTAACTTGACTTCTTATGATTATCTTGGCTATACAGCTGTATCTAAAAACATGCCTACTGATATGCCTACTCTTTATTCGGGGGATTTTATCCTCACCGCATGTTCTTATGATACGCAAACTGATGTAGACAATGCTAATAAGACCATGAATGTCACGGTTAACTACGTGGAGAAAATATCAGGTAATAGCGTGATCGGTACAACTAAAAGTGAAGACGATAGTGAAGGGTCTTTGTATAAATCGAATAGAGGTATCAAAAGCTTGAACGAGGCTGGCGCACCTAACATGATTGATAATTATAACTTGTTTATGGGTATTTCCTATTTTGGGCAAGAAAAAGCATCAGATCACACTTTTAGTTTAGTATATCACACTGACGCGAGCGAGATGACCGGGACGACATTGAAGATTTATTTGAGACATACCTCTCAAGAGACGCAAGACAAAGAGACTTATGCTGGATTTTCATATAAGATCTTTAATCTTTCGCAGCCTCTGACTGAATTTAGAAGCGTGACAGGCAACTACCCGACGACGATTACCATTGTGGCGGAAATAAACAATGTCGATGCTTCGGTGCCTAATACAACAACTAATGTTACAATGAGTTATAAATATACAGAACCCCAAAGCTGATTTGAACTACAAAGAACTTTTCCGCATCACGTTGACATTGATTTCCTCCCCGGCCAAGGCTTGGGAGGAAATTTCTGTGATAGAGGACAGGCGTGAGGTCTTCATGGGTTTTGTGTATCCCATGATCGGCTTGTGTGGCCTGTCGGTTTTTATCGGGGCGTTGATCGCGAACGGTTGGGGCGACGCCCTCGCTTTCCAGACGGCCATGACGCAGTGTTGTGCTGTGGTCGTGGCGTGGTTTGGGGGCTACTTCCTGGCGGCTTACGCCATCAATAGGATAGGCACGCGGTGGTTCGGACTGTGGGAAGACATGCCCCTGGCCTGGCAGTTTACCGGATACGGCCTGGTGGTGCCGCTGGTGCTGCAAATCATCCTCGGGCTGCTGCCCGACTTCAAGGTGATAGTCTGGGTGTTGCAGTTTTACACAGTGTACGTGGTGTGGGAGGGCGTGCCCGTGATGACGACCGTGAAAGAGACGGCGCGTTTGCGCTACACCCTGCTGGTGTCGGCCCTGCTGCTGATCTGTCCGCAACTCATCCTGCTGGTGTTCAATTGGCTGACGACGACGCTCAATTAACGAAGAAAGGAAAAAAGACGTATGCAACAACAAGGGCAACCCGCCATAAACATCAAGAACAAGCGAGCCACCTTCGACTACACGCTGGTGGACACCTATACCGCCGGCATCGTGCTCACGGGGACGGAGATCAAGTCCATCCGCGCCGGCAAGGCCGGCCTGACCGACACCTTCTGCTATTTCGCCAACGGCGAGCTGTGGGTGAAGAACATGCACGTGGCCCAATACTTCTACGGCTCGTACAACAACCACGCCGCCCGACGCGACCGCAAGCTACTGCTCAACAAGAAGGAGCTGGCCAAGCTGCAACGCGGCACGAAAGACCCCGGATTCACCATCGTCCCCGTCCGCCTCTTCATCAACGAGAAGGGACTGGCCAAGCTCGTCGTCGCCCTCGCCAAAGGCAAGAAGGAATACGACAAGCGCGAATCCATCAAGGAGAAAGACGACCGCAGGGACATGGCGAGGATGTTTAAACGATAAATCAATCAAAGAATAATAAGAATGAGCCGCATCAAAATCAAGAATTTCGGGCCGATACGAGGCAGTCAGGACGACTGCTGGTTGGAGGTGAAGAGAATCACCGTTCTCATCGGGACGCAAGGATCGGGCAAAAGCACCGTGGCTAAGCTAATATCCACATTCTCGTGGATAGAGAAGGCTTTGGCCAAAGGCGATTATGAGAAGTCTTGGTTCGGGAAGCAGGGCAAGTTCAGGAGCCAATACCTCTCCTACCATCGCTTGGAAAATTATCTGACGGACGATTCGTATATAGAGTATCAAGGAGACGCGTATACCATCGTCTATTCCGGCAACGCTATCCGTATCGAAGAAAATCGTGGTGAATACATCCTTCCACAAATCATGTACGTACCGGCGGAGAGAAATTTCCTCGCATATATAAAGGGAGTGAGGGAGCTGAAGTTGGCGTCCGGTTCCTTGGCGGAGTTCAACGCGGAGTACGAGAAGGCCAAGAACGCGATGAAGGGCGTGTCGCGCCTCCCCATAAACAATGTCGAGGTGGAATACAACAAACAGTATGACACGCTCTACGTGCTAAAAGGGGATCATTACAAAGTGAGGCTCACGGAGGCTTCGAGTGGTTTTCAGTCCCTGACGCCTTTGTTCCTGGTTTCCGATTATCTGGCTAAGTCCGTCAAGTCGCAAATGGAACGTCGGGAATTGATGAGTTCAGAAGAAAAGGAGCGTTTCCAGAAGGGAGTAAGCGAGATCTGGCAAAACCAGAGCCTCACGGACGAGCAGCGTCGCATCGCGCTCTCCGCACTGTCGTCCAGATTCAACAAGGGGGCATTCATCAATATCGTGGAGGAACCCGAGCAAAACCTGTACCCCACCTCACAATGGGAAATGCTGAAAACCTTGCTGGCGCTGAATAACGGAAGTCCCGAAAACAAACTCGTCGCGACAACGCACAGCCCATATCTCATCAATTACTTAACGCTGGCGATAAAAGCCGGAACACTGCTGGGCGCGACGGACGACCAGGAGCTGACGAGAGCGATAGAAAAGATAATCCCCAAGGAATCGGCCATAAAAGCGGAGGATGTCGCCATCTATGAGTTGGGGGAAGACGGGATGATTCATCCTCTTGAGACCTATCACGGATTACCTTCTGACGAGAATCAATTGAATGCGAATCTGGATGAAACGAATGCTCTATTCGCCAGATTACTGGAGATACAGCAACGGATATGAAGCGGAAGAAGAAAAGGAATGATGCGGTAAGAGAGGGAAAGCACCGTCAGGGGAAGGCACCCGGAGCGAAGGAGAATGAGACCATTAGTTTTTTCAAATCGAACTACCAATACACTTCTACACAGAAGCGTTTCGGGCTGTGCGACGACTCGCCACCTCCGCATAAACCAGCTTATCTGGACGAAAAGGATGGATATAAATGGATTGCCACTGTCGTGAATGACATGCAACTGTCCGTTACGTTCGTCGCGCTGGACAATAGCAACATCGTATTAAGGAGAAGCGATGGGAAAATTGACAGATGTAGCGACGGAATGTTGGTGTATGATGTGAGCGCGATAGCCTTTGTGGAACTGACGACGGCAATGAACAAGAATTGGAGGAACGATAAATATGGGCAGTTGCGCACAACAATCGAGCATTTTGAACGGACCGAGGACGCCGGCCGGTTCGTCATAAAAAAAGCGTTCATCGCCAATAGTTCCCAACCTAAGGCTCCGAGTTCGCATCTTATAAAGATGGAGCGATTCATGGAAGAAACTGGATATGTCTTGGAAATCAAGCATATCATCGAAGTATCGTAAATATAAGCAGATAACACAATGGACAACTTAGAGAACGAAATCAAGCATCGCATCCTCATCCTCGACGGGGCCATGGGGACGATGATCCAACAATACAAGCTGGCGGAGGAGGACTTCCGCGGAGAGCGCTTCGCGCACATAGCCGGACAGCTGAAGGGGAACAACGACCTGCTCTGCCTCACGCGACCCGACGTGATACAGGAGATACACCGCAAATACCTCGAGGCGGGAGCGGACATCATCGAGACCAACACCTTCAGCTCGACCACCGTAGCCATGGCCGACTACCATACGGGCGACTATGTCCGCGAGATCAACTTGGCGGCCGCTAAGCTGGCACGCGACCTGGCCGACGAATACACCGCCCGCACACCCGAGAAACCACGCTTCGTAGCCGGAGCGGTAGGACCGACCAACCGCACCTGTTCCATGAGTCCCGACGTGAACAACCCCGCCCTGCGCGCGCTCACGTACGACGAGCTGGCCGCGGCCTACCAACAACAGATGGAGGCGCTGATAGAAGGCGGGGTGGACGCCCTGCTGATAGAGACCATCTTCGACACGCTGAACGCCAAGGCCGCCCTCTTCGCCGCCGGGGAGGCGATGGCGACGACGGGACGACGGGTGCCCATCATGCTGTCGGTCACCGTGTCGGATACCGGCGGACGGACGCTGTCGGGACAGACGCTCGACGCCTTCCTCGCCTCCGTGAGCCATGCCCCGCTTTTCTCCGTAGGGCTGAACTGCTCCTTCGGCGCCAAGCAACTGAAACCTTTCCTGAAACGACTGGCCGAACGCGCTCCTTATTATATAAGCGCGTATCCCAACGCGGGATTGCCCAACAGCCTCGGCCTGTACGACCAGACACCCGACGACATGGCGGGCGAGGTCGCCGAATACATCCGCGAGGGATTGGTAAACATCATCGGCGGATGCTGCGGCACCACCGACGCTTACATCGCCCGCTACCCCGAATTGGTGAGTGACGCCGCGCCGCACCAGCCCGCGCCCGCACCCGACTGCCTCTGGCTCTCGGGACTGGAGTTGCTGGAGGTACGTCCCGAAAACAACTTCGTGAACGTGGGCGAACGCTGCAACGTGGCCGGCTCGCGCAAATTCCTGAGACTCATCAACGAGAAGAAATACGATGAAGCCCTCTCCATCGCCCGTCGGCAGGTAGAGGACGGAGCACAGGTGATCGACGTCAATATGGACGACGGCTTGCTCGACGCCCGGGAGGAGATGACAACCTTCCTCAACCTCGTGATGTCTGAGCCGGACATCGCCCGTGTGCCGGTGATGATCGACTCATCCAAATGGGAAGTCATCGAGGCGGGACTGAAATGTCTGCAAGGCAAGTCCATCGTCAACTCCATCTCCCTGAAAGAGGGCGAGGAAGAGTTCCTGGCTCATGCCCGCTTGGTGAAGCGGTACGGAGCGGCCGCCGTGGTGATGGCGTTCGACGAACGGGGGCAAGCCGACACCGCCGCCCGCAAGATAGAAGTTTGCCGACGAGCCTACCAACTGCTGGTGGAACGGGCAGGCTTCGACCCCAACGACATTATCTTCGACCCCAACGTGCTGGCCGTGGCCACGGGCATGGAGGAGCACAACAACTATGCCGTCGACTTTATCGAAGCCACGGCATGGATCAAGCGCAACCTCCCCGGAGCACGCGTCAGTGGCGGAGTGAGCAACCTATCGTTCTCGTTCCGGGGCAACAACTACATCCGCGAGGCGATGCACGCCGTCTTCCTCTATCACGCCATACGGGCGGGGATGGACATGGGTATCGTCAACCCCGCCACGTCGGTGCTCTACACCGACCTGTCGGCCGACGTGCTCGAGAAGATAGAAGACGTGGTGCTGAACCGCCGTCCCGACGCCGCCGAACGGCTGATAGACCTGGCGGAGACGCTGAAAGCCAATCAAGCCGACGATGGCGTCACACACGAGGCCGACCGCCGGAACGCCTGGCGGGAGGACACGGTGCAGGAACGCCTGAAGCACGCCTTGATCAAAGGCATTAGCGACTACCTGGAGCAAGACCTGGCCGAGGCGCTGCCGCTGTACGAGAAAGCCGTCGACGTAATCGAAGGTCCGCTGATGGAGGGCATGAACGAGGTCGGCGACCTTTTCGGCGCCGGCAAGATGTTCCTCCCCCAAGTGGTGAAGACGGCCCGCACCATGAAGAAAGCCGTGGCCATCCTGCAACCCGTCATCGAGTCGGAGAAGGTGGAGAGCACGGCGTCGGCAGGCAGGGCGCTGTTCGCCACAGTGAAAGGCGACGTGCACGACATCGGCAAGAACATCGCCGCCGTGGTGATGGCCTGCAACGGATACGAGATAACCGACCTCGGCGTGATGGTGCCTGCCGAGACCATCGTGAGCCGCGCCATCGAGGAGCAGCCCGACCTGATCGGGCTGAGCGGACTCATCACCCCCTCGCTCGAGGAGATGGCCAACGTGGCCGCCGAGCTGGAACGGGCCGACCTCGACATCCCCCTGCTGATAGGCGGCGCCACCACCTCCAAGATGCACACCGCGCTGAAGATAGCCCCCGCCTACCACGCCCCCGTGGTGCACCTCAAGGACGCCTCGCAGAACGCCGTGATGGCCGCCCGCCTGCTCAACCCGCACGCCAAGGCCGAGCTGATACGCACGCTCGACGAAGAGTACGCCGCCTTGCGGGCCAAGAGCGCCGCGCTCCGCCGAGAGACCGTGACGCTGGAAGAGGCGAGAAAGAACAAACCAAAGCTGTTTTGAACTCCGAATAATGCGTATATTCGCGGTATCAACTTCAATAACGACGAGAAAAAAGTAACAATGAAGGGTCGATTCTGGGTGATAGAAGGATTAGACGGCTGCGGCAAGTCCACGCAGCTCGAACTGCTGAGAGCCGCGCTGGAGGAGCGGGGAATACGGCTGAAGTACATTCATTTCCCGATGCTCAACCAGGGCGTTTACGGAGAGTTGGTGGCGGAATTCCTGCGCGGGGAGTACGGCTCGCTGGAGACGGTGCACCCCAAGCTGGTGGCGCTGCTCTTCGCCAACGACCGACGTGAGCACGCCGACACCATACGCCACTGGTTGGACGAGGGATACCACGTGCTGGCCGACCGGTACGTGTACTCCAACATCGCTTTCCAGTGCGCCAAGCTCGTCTCCGAGGAGGAGAGGCGACGGCTGAAGGAATGGATCCTCGACTTTGAATTCGGCGTCAACTCGTTGCCTCGTCCCGACAAGAGCTTCTTCCTCAACGTCCCCTTCGGTTTCATCGAGCGATCTCTCTCGCAAAGGAGGGTGGGCGAAGACCGCGACTACCTGAACGGCAAGGAGGACATTCACGAGCAATCGCTCGAACTGCAGCGGCAGGTGTACGATGTGTATCAGTCGCTCCTCGCCGAGCGCGACGACCTGGTAAGCATCGATTGTTCCGACGGAGAGAACCGCTTCCTCCCCAAGGAGGAGATACACCGGCGTATATTGCGGGAGATGGAAGAGCGGTGATTACTCCGTGCGGGAGGTTTTCAGCATCATCTCCAGTTTTCCTCTCCAATCCGTGCCATTCGCGGGCTGAAAGGTCATGAAGCCCAATTCGCGGGCTATGCCGACGTTGGCCGCTCCGTCGTCGACGAAGAGTGTCTCGGCGGGAAGCATGCCGCTGTCGGCGGTCATGTAGGCGAAGATTTCGGGCGCGGGTTTCGTGTATCCTATCTGGTAGGAGAGGTAGAGCTTCTCGCAGTAATCGTTGAGCGGCTTATGGCGGGGCGAGAACCCGGGGCTACATGCCCACGACATGACGAAGGGGTTGGTATTGCTCAGCACGAACACGCGATGGCTCCTGCGCAGCTCTTCGATGCAATCCAGCTTGCGAAGGTCCACCTCCTCGAAGAATCCCAGCCAGGCTTGCCGCGTCTCTTCCGTACTTACTTCGCGGTGGCAGAGCGCGCTAAGCTCTTGGCGGAAGCCCTCGGCGCTGAGCGTTCCCTCCTCGAGTTCTTGGAATATGCCCGTCTGATGGTATTTGTCAAGGCGTGTGTCGGCGTCGGCCAAGCCTATTCGCCGGAAGGCTTCTACGGCCTTCTCGCGATTGATGTCGACGATGACGCCGCCGAAGTCGAATACGATGCTCTTTATCATTGCGCTAATCACTAACCACTAATCACTAATCACTAACCACTAATCCCTCTCCTCACTATCTCTTCCCATACCGCGGGGTGGAGGAAGTACCGCACGTCTTTGCCCTCGGCGAGGGCTTGGCGGACGAAGGTTGAGCTGATGTCGAACGTGGGGGAGTGGACGAGGCGTACGTGGGGCGGGAGTGTCGGTTCGTTGATGGGATGGCCGGGTCGGGGGTAGACGAGGATGTGGTTCTCGCTAATGATACGTTCGTATTGATACCAGCGGTCGAACTGCTCCCAATTGTCGGAACCGATGATAAGATGGAACGAGCGCTCGGGGTAGCTCTGGCGAAGCCGATCGAGCGTGTGGACACTGTACGAGGGGCGGGGAAGGTGGAACTCGAAGTCGGACGCGCGGAAGCGCGGATATCCGGCGACGGCCAGCTCTACGAGGCGTAGGCGCAGGTCGTCGTCCCATAGTCCGGCACGCGGTTTGAGCGGGTTCTGCGGACTGACCATGAACCATACTTCGTCCAATCCTCCGTATGCGCAAAGGTAGTTGGCCAGTGCCAGGTGCCCGATGTGGACGGGGTTGAACGAGCCGCTGAATATGCCGGTACGGAGGTTCATCGGGCAAGGAATGCTTGGATGGCTCGCAGGGCTTCGGCTTGAGCGATGGCCAGGTCGTCGTTCACGATGACGTGGTCGAACCGTGAGGCGAAGCCCAGCTCGTATTCCGCCTTGGCCACGCGATGTTCTATCATCTCGGGGGTGTCGGTGCCCCGGCCAGTGAGGCGCAGGCGCAACGTTTCGATGGAGGGAGGCTGGATGAAGAGTGACAGGGCGCGGTCGGCGTAGTACTTCTTGATGTTGCATCCACCCACCACGTCGACGTCGAACACCACGTTCTGTCCCGCTTCCAACTGTTTCTCCACCTGTCTCTTTAGCGTGCCGTAATAGCGGTCCCGGTACACCTCTTCGTACTCGAGGAACTCCCCGTCGGCGATGCGTCGCCTAAACTCGTCGGGGCTGAGGAAGAAGTACTCCACGCCGTCGCGTTCCGTGCCTCGGGGTGGGCGGCTGGTGGCCGAGATGGAGAACGATAGGTTGAGGGGTTGCTTCAGCAGGTAACTGATGATGGTCGATTTGCCTGAGCCTGATGGGGCGGAGAAGATGATGAGTTTGCCAGCCATTTACAATACGTTGAGAACCTGTTCCTTGATCTGCTCCAGCTCGTCTTTCATGCGCACCACGATCTTCTGCATCTCGGCATGGTTGGATTTGCTTCCGAGGGTGTTGATTTCCCGCCCCATTTCCTGGGCGATGAATCCGAGCTTCTTGCCTTGTCCGCCACCCTCTTTTTCCTCCATGGTGCTGACGAAGTATTTCAGGTGGTTGGCCAGGCGTTGCTTTTCCTCGCTCACGTCGAGCTTTTCGATGTAATAGATGAGTTCTTGTTCCAGCCTATTCTTGTCGTAGTCCACGCTGAGTGTTTTCCCGAGGGCTTCGGTGATGCGCTCGCGCACTTTCTCCACCCGTTCTTTCTCGAACGGTTCCACGGCTTGCATCAGCTGGGTGATATTGGCTATCTTTTCCCTGAATTTTTTCTCCAACGCCACTCCTTCTTGCCGGCGAAATTCCACGAGGTGGGCGAGGGCTTCGAGGAGGGCGGCGTGCACGGCTTGCCACTCTTCCTCGGACACGTCCTGGATCTCCGTCCTGGTGGTGACGTCGGGCAGGCGCAGCAGCATCTGGAACCATTCGGTGGGGGCGGGTAGAGGCATGCCGAGTTCGGTGGCTATGGCCTCTATCTGGTTCTTGTAGTCGAGCACTACCGACTTATTGATCGGCGCGGCGATGTCGGCTCCCTCTTTCTTCTCGATCCAGACGCTGAGGTCTACCTTTCCGCGTTCGAGTGTTTTGGCCACTTCGCTTCGGATGGTGATCTCTTTTTCCCTATACGAGGGTGCCATACGGGTGGACAAGTCCATCGCCTTGCTGTTGAGCGAGCGTACCTCCACGTTGATTTTCTTATCAGGAAGTTCGGCCATGGCCTTGCCGTATCCTGTCATAGACTGTATCATTACCTTAAAGTTTGGTGCAAAAGTACACGAATATTTTAAGAATTGGAAATAAACACGTAATTTTGCGTCATCTATATAAGCTGATTTATATGTCGTGTGTACTTAATATTGAGACCTCTACCTCTGTATGCTCGGTAGCGGCCAGTCAAGATGGGCAGGTGATATGTGTGAAAGAAGACTTCAGTGGCCCTTCCCATGCCGTTTCCTTAGGAGTGTTTGTCGACGAGGCGCTGTCGTTTATCGACAGTCATGCCATCCCGCTTGATGCCGTGGCGGTGAGCCGCGGCCCAGGGTCGTACACAGGCTTGCGCATCGGTGTGTCGATGGCCAAAGGCGTCTGTTACGGGCGCGGCGTACCGCTTATCGGCATTCCCACGTTGGAGGTGATGTGCGTGCCCTTGTTGCTCCGTACGGAGAACGAGCTGGAAGAGGACGCGTTGCTCTGTCCCATGATCGATGCCCGCAGGATGGAGGTGTACGCCGCCGTGTACGACCGTGCGCTCAACGTGCGGCGAGCGGTGGCGGCCGAGATCGTGGACGAGAACTCCTATCGGGAGTTCCTTGACGCGGGTCCCGTCTATTTCTTCGGTAACGGGGCGGCCAAATGCCGCGACAGGATCACGCATCCCAACGCCCGTTTCGTGGACGACGTGCATCCGCTGGCACGGATGATGATGCCTCTGGCCGAGAAGGCCATGGCACGGGGCGACTTTGAGGACACGGCCTATTTCGAGCCTTTCTACCTCAAGGAGTTCGTGGCTTCCCTCCCCAAGAAATTGCTGTAACAACGATTATTTAATATATGTATAACTAACAGGAAGTATGCAATACAATACCCAACAAAAGACCCTGCCATTGCCCGAATACGGACGTGGCGTGCAGAACATGGTGGACTATGCGCTGACCATTGAGAATCGTGCCGAAAGGCAACATTGCGCCAATACCATCGTCAGTATCATGGGCAATATGTTCCCGCAACTGCGCGACGTGCCCGACTTCAAGCATAAGCTATGGGATCACTTGGCCATCATGGCCGGGTTCAAGCTCGATATCGACTATCCCGTGGAGGTTATCCGCAAGGAGAAACTCACGACACCACCCGATTCCATCCCCT
Organism: Mediterranea sp. (in: CFB group bacteria); assembly: GCA_031261785.1. GTDB lineage: Bacteria > Bacteroidota > Bacteroidia > Bacteroidales > Bacteroidaceae > Bacteroides. The sequence continues at coordinate 67,932 of JAISIZ010000062.1, read as the reverse complement.
ACAGCACGTGTCGCATCAGGTACCGCCACTACGGACACTCCATGGAGACATTGATACGTAAAGCGTGCGACGTGCCCGAGGGTATCGAGAAGGACAATCTCATCGCCTTGATCTGCAACCACATGAAAATGGACTACGTGACATGGAACAAGGACACCGTGGACGACCTGAAGATAGACCAAGACCTGTACGAACTGTCGGGCGGACGCCTGCAGATCAACGACGATATCCACTACCTGATGCAAGAACGCATGGCGCAAGCCAACTGGGACGCCGCTCCCGACAATGGCAATGGCAGCGGTAGCAACGGCGCGGCGAATGGCGTCAACAACAACGGAGGTGGCAAAAAGAAAAAGAACAAGAACAACCAGAACAAGAACAACCGGAACAACAACAATTTCCGATAAGTACAATACCCCATCCTTATATATAATAAAGTAGGAGAGCACGCTTATGGCATCATTTGTAATCGAAGGAGGACACCGGCTCAACGGCGAGATACATCCGCAAGGGGCCAAAAACGAAGTCCTGCAGATCATCTGCGCCGCTTTGCTTACCCCCGATGAGGTGACGGTGAGCAACATCCCCGACATCCTGGACGTGAACAACCTCATCCAGCTGATGCGGGAGATGGGCGTTGGCGTGAGCAAGCAGGGTGTCGACACGTACTGCTTCAAGGCCGAGAGCGTGGATTGGGACTACCTCGGTAGCGACGAGTTTCTCCGCAAATGTTCCAGCCTCCGCGGCTCCGTGATGCTCATCGGCCCCATGGTGGCACGTTGGGGCAAGGCGGCCATCTCCAAGCCGGGGGGTGACAAGATAGGACGGAGACGACTGGACACGCACTTCGACGGCTTGCGAAAGTTGGGAGCCAACTTCCGTTATATAGAGGAACGCCAGATGTACGAGATCACGGCCGAAAGCCTGAGGGGAAGCTATATGCTCCTCGACGAAGCGTCGATAACCGGCACGGCCAACGTCGTCATGGCCGCCGTGATGGCCGAGGGAACCACCACCATCTACAACGCCGCCTGCGAACCGTATCTGCAACAGCTCTGCCACATGCTCAACCGGATGGGGGCCAAGATAAGCGGTATCGCTTCCAACTTGCTCACCATCGAGGGCGTGAAGGAGCTGCATGGAACCTGCCACACCGTGCTGCCCGACATGATCGAGGTCGGCAGCTTCATCGGCATGGCGGCCATGAACCGCAGCGAGCTGACCATCAAGAACGTCTCCTACGAGAATCTCGGTATCATCCCCGAAAGCTTCCGCCGTCTCGGCATACATCTGGAGCAACGGGGCGACGACATCTACGTGCCGGCGCAGACGTGCTACCAGATCGAGTCGTTCATCGACGGATCCATCATGACTATCGCCGACGCCACTTGGCCGGGATTGACGCCCGACTTGCTGAGCGTGATGCTCGTGGTGGCCACGCAGGCCAAAGGAAGCGTGCTCATTCACCAGAAGATGTTCGAGAGCCGGCTGTTCTTCGTCGACAAGCTTATCGACATGGGAGCGCAAATCATCCTGTGCGACCCACACCGGGCCGTAGTCATCGGCCACGATCATGGCTTCCCCCTGCGCGGGGCGCACCTTACCTCACCCGATATCCGCGCCGGTATCGCCCTGCTCATCGCGGCCATGAGCGCCGAAGGCATCAGCACCATCAGCAATATCGAGCAAATCGACCGAGGATACCAGAACATCGAGGGACGACTCAACGCTATCGGCGCCCGAATAACCCGATTATGATAAAGAAGGAAGAGGTCTACCGAATAGGACTGTTCAACAAGCCTCACGGCATACATGGTGAGGTGATGTTCACTTTCACCGACGACGTGTTCGACCGTGTCGACGACGACGCGTGCGACTATCTCGTCTGCTTGGTGGACGGCATCTTCGTACCCTTCTTCATAGAGGAGTACCGCTTTCGCTCGGATACCACCGCGCTGATGAAGCTCGAAGGGGTGGACACCGCCGAACAGGCCCGCATGTTCACCAACGTCGAGGTCTATTTCCCCGTGAAGTACGCTCCTGCCGACACTGACGGCGGACATCTCTCGTGGGATTTCTTCGTCGGCTTCGGCATGGACGACGTGCGACACGGGTTCCTGGGACGCGTCAGCTTCGTGGACACCGCCACCGCCAACGTCCTGTTCGTGGTGGAACGTGAGGACGGCGAGGAACTGTTGGTGCCCGCGCACGAGGAGTTCATCCGCGGCATCGACAAAGACGGGAGGTCGCTGACGGTGGAGCTTCCCGAGGGACTGTTGGCATTGGACGAAATCGAGGACGAGAACGACGAGGATTGATATGGGCAACCGACGCAGGCTTTTCTGGAAGAACTTCAAGTTCAAGTACAAGATCACCATCATCAACGAGAATACGCTGGAGGAGGTGGCCGGGCTGCGCGTCTCCAAGATGAACGGGCTTTCCGTATTGCTCACCCTGCTGGCGGTGCTCTTCCTCGTGGCCGCCTGCATCATCGCCTTTACCCCCTTGCGCAACTATTTGCCCGGCTATATGAACAGCGAGGTGCGCATGCAGATCGTAAAGAACGACCTCACGGTGGATTCCCTGCGCGAGGTGATGAACCGGCAGCACCTCTACATCATGAACATACAGGACATCTTCAGCGGCAAGGTAAGGATTGACAGCGTACGCACGCTCGACTCGCTCACCACTGCCCGCGCCGACACGCTGATGGAGCGCACCAGGCGCGAGGAGGAGTTTCGGCACCAATACGAGGAGCGGGAGAAGTACAACCTGACGAGCATCAGCTCGCAGCCCGACATCAACGGACTGCTGCTCTACCGACCCACACGCGGATTGGTGGTGACGAAGTTCGACGAGGAGAGGCAGCGCTACGGTACCGACATAGCCGCCAGTCCCAACGAGAGCGTGCTGGCTACGATGGACGGCACGGTAGTGGTGAGCACCTACACCGCCGATACGGGTTACCTCATCGCCGTGCAACACAACCAAGACTTGCTCTCCTTGTACAAATACTGTGGCCCGCTGCTCAAGAACGTGGGCGACCGGGTGAAGGGAGGAGAGGCCATCGCCGTGGTGGCCAGCGGCACCGCGGAAGGCAACGCGCCGCACCTGCATTTTGAGCTTTGGTTCAAAGGGCATCCGGTCAATTCGGAAAAATACATTGTTTATTAGTGATTAGTGATTAGCGTGGTTAACGATACGATAAAGAAGAAAAAACGGATCGCCATCCTTGGTTCAACCGGTTCCATAGGGACACAGGCTTTGGAGGTGATCGACGCCCAGCCCGACTTGTACGAGGTGTATGCCCTGACGGCCAACAACCAAGCGGAACTCCTCGCCAGCCAGGCGCGCCACTTCCTTCCCGAGGTGGTGGCCATAGCCAACGAAGAGAAGTATGCTTACCTGAAAGAAGCTTTGTCCGACCTGCCCGTCAAAGTGTACGCCGGAAACGACGCCATCGCCCAATTGGTGGAGGCCGAACCTATCGACATGGTGCTTACCGCCATGGTGGGCTATGCGGGTTTGCGCCCTACCATCAGTGCCATACGTGCGGGCAAGGCCATCGCGTTGGCCAACAAGGAAACGTTGGTGGTGGCCGGCGAGCTGATCGACCGCTTGGCGCGCCAATACCATACGCCTATCCTGCCTGTCGATTCGGAACATTCCGCCATCTTCCAATGCTTGGTGGGCGAATGGGACAATCCCGTGGAGAAGCTTATACTCACGGCTTCGGGCGGACCTTTCCGCGCCTATACCGCCGACCAGCTTCGCACGGTGACCAAGGAGCAAGCCCTGAAGCATCCCAACTGGACGATGGGGGCGAAGATTACCATCGATTCGGCCTCCATGATGAACAAAGGTTTCGAGGTGATGGAGGCCAAGTGGCTCTTTGGCGTTCCGCCGGAGCGGATAGAGGTGCTGGTGCATCCACAGTCCATCGTCCATTCCATGGTACAATTCGAGGACGGGTCGGTGAAGGCACAATTGGGCTTGCCCGACATGCGCCTCCCCATCCAGTATGCCCTCTCTTACCCCAACCGCGTTCATTCGTCGTTCGAGCGGGCTGACTTCGCCAAGCTGGGCTGCCTCACCTTCGAGCGTCCCGACACGGAGCGCTTCCGCAACCTGGCCCTGGCCTACGAAGCGATGCGCCGCGGCGGCAACATGCCTTGCGTCGTCAACGCCGCCAACGAAGTGGCCGTCGCAGCTTTCCTGCGCGATGCCGTGAGCTTTCTCGGCATGAGCGACATGATCGCCGACACCATGGGACGTGCCTCGTTCATTTCAAGCCCAACTTATGATGACTATGTGGCTACCGACGCCGAGGCGAGGCGGATAGCCCACGAATTCATCGCCAAACAGTAATAACGTAATATAGAAAAAAAGATTGTGATATGGATACATTTTTGATTCGTGCCCTGCAACTGATCGTGAGCCTGTCGCTGCTCGTCATCATCCACGAGGGCGGACATTTCCTTTTTGCCCGCCTGTTCAAGGTGCGTGTAGAGAAGTTCTGCCTATTCTTCGACCCCTGGTTCACCCTGTTCAAGTTCAAGCCGAAGAAGAGCGAGACCGAATACGCCGTGGGATGGCTGCCGCTGGGCGGATACGTCAAGATCTCGGGCATGATCGACGAGTCGATGGATACCGAGCAGATGAAACAACCCATGAAGCCATGGGAGTTCAGGGCCAAGCCGGCTTGGCAACGCCTGCTCATCATGACGGGTGGCGTGCTGTTCAACTTCCTGTTGGCGCTCCTTATCTACTCCATGGTGATCTTCACTTGGGGCGATCATTATATCAACGTCCCCGAGGCCACCTACGGTATGGAGTTCGCGCCTGCCGCCGAAGAATTGGGCTTCCGCGACGGAGACGTGCTCCTTTCTGCCGATGGCGTGCCTTTCCTGCGGAGCGACAAGATGAGCCGCCAGGTGCTCAACGCCCGCGAGGTGACCGTGCGTCGAGGCGAGGCCATCGTCTCCATCCCTATTCCCGACGACCTGATTTACCGCTTGGAGAAATCCAAGGCGGGATTCTTCAGCTTCAGCCAACCTTTCGTCATCGATTCGCTCATGGCCAATTCGCCAGCCATGAAGGCCGGCTTGCTTCCCGGTGACAGCATAGTCGCCTTGGACGGGCAAGCTATATCCTCTCCCGGCTTCACCTTCGCGATGAACGCTCGGGCAATGGAGGCGAAAGAACGTCCGCAAGACAGCCTGAACTTGCGACGTGTGGAGCTGACCTACGTGCGTGCCGGGGTGACGGATACGCTGAGCATGAGCGTGGATCCCGATTTCAAGCTGGGCGTCTATATGCGGCAATTCGAGCAGCCGCAGGTCGATACCTATTACGGTTTCTTCGAATCGTTCCCCGTAGGCATCGCCTTTGGAGTAGACAAATTAGTGAACTACGTGAGCGACTTGAAGTATCTTTTCCGCGACGGTGGATTTAAAATGTTGGGTGGTTTTGGTACCATAGGCAGCATCTTCCCGCCGATGTGGGATTGGTACAGCTTCTGGATGATGACGGCTTTGCTCTCTATTATCCTCGCCTTCATGAATATCCTGCCCATCCCCGCGCTCGACGGTGGTCACGTACTCTTCCTTATCTACGAGATGGTGACCCGCCGTAAGCCGAGCGATAAGTTCATGGAATATGCGCAGATCACGGGCATGGTTCTCCTCTTCGGGTTGCTCATCCTGGCCAATTTCAACGACGTGAAGCGATTCTTCTTCTAACGCTCCCTTGTTGTTGGGGAAGCGCACCGCACAGGAACATGCGGGAAGATTTTCTTCGCTGATCCGCGAGGTTCTCACGCGCCGCATGGAGGTTTCGCGAGGCCGACAAATTTCAACCAGGGATTTGCGAGGCGCGAGAAGCCCGGGCTTTTGTAATCACATTTCGAGGATGGAGAAAAAAGTCCGAGCTTTTGTAATCAGATTTCGGGAATGGAAAAAAAAGCCCGAGCTTTTGTAATCAGATTTCGGGAATGGAAAAAAAAGCCCGAGCTTTTGTAATCAGATTTCGGGAATGGGAAAAAAAGCCCGAGCTTTTGTAATCAGATTTCGGGAATGGAAAAAAAAGCCCGGGCTTTTGTAATCAGATTTCGGGAATGGAGAAAAAAGCCCGGGCTTTTGTAATCAGATTTCGGGAATGGAGAAAAAAGCCCGGGCTTTTGGTCTCATGCGGATTTGCATAAAGCTTTCGCGTCTTCGAGATAGGCCCTTACATGACGCCTCTTCGAGGGGTGAGAAAAATGGGTGGCACATTGACGAAGTCAGGAAATGATTGATTATCAATGTGCGCTATATGATGACGAAGAACAGTGATGAAGTTAAGAAGGGAGGATTCCGGAGAGAGTGTCTTTCAGACACGGATCTCGCTGATTACCCCGTCTCGTTCTCTATCGAGACGGGGTAATCCGTGAAATCCGTGTCTAAAAGAAACCCATTCTCCCTTGTCTACTCGCCGAGTAGCCGCTGTACGGCATGCACTAAGTAGATGTAGTCGGGTGCCAGTGGGATGACGTACTCATTCTCGCTCCAATGGAACTGGTAGTCGTCGCGATTCTCGGGCAGGTCGGGATTGAGCAGGCGTACGCCTGGCACGATGCCGCCGGGAATGAACGAATGGTCGGCCCGGTTGTTGCCATAGGCAATCTTCTTGGGTTGGGCACCCACGCCCGACACGAACGAACGGTTGTGGTCGGGATGGCAGCCGTAGATATAGTTCAGCCCGCGGTAGATCAACTCGGTGTCGATAAGGTCGGGGAACGATTTGCGCAGCATGTAGTTGGTGATGCCGGTGCGGATGATCTGTCCGTTGCCCGCCCAGCTACGCAGAGTGATGGTGATGCCGTAGGGGTTGGTGGTCTCCACGTCGCGGAGGCTTTGCACGTATCGCTCCACCAAAGGCTTGGCCTTGGCCTTGAAGGCGTCGTCCATGTAGGGAAGCAAACGGGCTACGAAACCTATATTCCATTGGCCGCGCTCGAACAGGCTGGGCGCAAGCTCGTCGACACGCGTCTTGTACTCCTCCTTGTCGGTGGAGCGCCAAAGTTCGAAAGCGGCTCGACATTCGGCGGCGGTGGGGTTGGCCGAACGGGCGAAGAAGGTCTGTCCCTCGGTATCGTAGACGTGGGCGTGCTCGTCGGTCCAGATGTATTCGGCGAGCTGGAGAATCTCTCGTGACAGCTCGGGGTTCATCTCCTTGAGGGCACGGGCGGCGGCGGCCAGCGAGGTGGCGGTGCCGTAGTTGACGTAGGCGCTACGGTCGGTGAAGGCCCAGCGATCGTCCTCGTTACCAATGATGCCGTCGGTCTTGGTCACGGCGTCGCCGAGGTGGCGGTATTGGTAGAGGTGCGATTCGTTGATGCCGGGGATGGCGTATCCGATGGCTTTGACTTGGGCGGCGAGCTGCAGCGTGCCATGCTCGATCTGTTGCAGCAGGTCGGGCTTGCCGTCGGGCAGGTGAATTTCGGTGTAGAGCTTCCGCTGGTCCACGGTGGTCTGGTCGCGCTCGGGCTTGAACTCCTCCCAGACGTCGACGAGCGACTGTACGGTCTGCTGTTGCGAGGGTGTCTGTATGTCGAAGTCGCCGGCGTCGAACCATCCGCCTACGGCCAGCCCGGGGATGTGCTGCCCGGGTTTGTACTTATTGCCTGTGGTGGGGCCTTGTCTCCATCCATCCCAATGACGACGGTTGAGCGGTGCCTGGAGGGCATCGTCGAGGTGGGCGGCCCCGTGCCACACGCGGTATGCCTCGCGCACGAACATGTGATCCATCTGCACGGGCATGAACACGTCGAGCGTGGGATGCCAGGCGCGGGCGTACACTTCCTCGCCGATGGGGAACGGACCGGTGTACCGCTCCCCGTAGGAGAGCTTGTAGATGCCTGGTTCCTTGATGGACGAGAAGTCGAACCGCACATAGTGGTAACGGGTGTACATGCCCCATTCGGCGGGCTTGCCGGCGAGGATGGTGGTGAGCGTTCCATCGGCGTTGACACGGTGGATCGCCATGTCGTCCACAGAGGGATCGGCTTTGTCGAGTTCCACCACGGCCATCTTCTCTTGCGCGGGATGGTAGCCTACCTGCGAGTAGCTCACCACGGGCTTGCGCAGCCAGCGGGTGTCGGTTTCGGCCTGTATGAACCATTCGGCGATCTTGCCCGTCCGTCCTGCGGGAAGCAGGGTGCGCACGGTGAATGTGCCGTTCTGCTGCTTGTCGCGTCCGTCGTATAGCATCAGCTCGGTGCCCTCAAGGGTGGCGCGGATGGTGACGTGCTTCATGGGGTCGTCGGGAGCGATCTCTATCACGCGTCCGGTGGCCATGGGCATTGGCTCCACGATGTCGTTGATGACGGTCATGTCGTCGGCTGCCGAAGTAGGGAAGAGTCCGGGACGTCCGTCCATGAGGTAGGCGTGCTCGAAGAATACGGGCGGGAAAAACTCGAGGTTCAGCCCGGCCACGCCCACGAGCGAGTCGGGCAACGCCTTGTCGGTAGAGACGCTGAGGTAGAATCCCCCGTCGCGCGCCTCACCGCTCAGGGTGTAGGCGAAACCATAATCTGGATACTCCTGCTTCACGTCGATGCGTTTGGCCTCCTTATCCACCGTGCGATCCACGGTCTTGGGCAGCTTGTCCCATTGTCCCGGAGCGGGGTTGAGGCGCACGTCGCCGTTGGTGGCGGTACGTATGCCGTGGTGTATCAGCTCCACGGCGCTCACCTTGGAGTCATCGAACAGGGCGTCGTAGGGATTGTTGAACACGAGGTAGTTCAGCCCTCGCGTCTCGAAATAATTGGAGTCGTTCAGCACCAGGTCGTTGGTCTGCGTGAACGAGGGGCCGCCGCTCTGCCCGCAGGCGGTGAGCAGGAACAGTCCGGCAGCCGCGAGGCAGCCGAAGAGGATAGGGGATGATTTAGCCATTATAGGGTTATTGATTGATTCTTCGGACGCGGATGACACGGATTTTAATGAAAGAGAGAGATCCCTGTCATCCGCGTCATCCGCGTCCGAAGTGTGTTTACTTGAACAAGTGCGGGACGAATTCGGCGAGGCAGCGTCTCCAAGTGAGCCATTCGTGCGCCGTGCCCTGAGATTCGTAGTAGGTGACGTTGATGCCCAGCTCCTTCAGTCCCTCGATGGTACGGCCGGTGCCCATGTTCTCCTCGGTGCCGCAGCCCATGAAGAAGTAGCGCATCTGCTTGTTGAACTTCTTGGCGTCGGCAAAGATGCCGTTGTAAGCCGTCTTCAGGTCCTGCCCGAAGATGGCTCCGCTGAAGGTGCCCATGTAGGCGAAGCGGTCGATGTTGGGGAGCACGGTCTGGAACGTCTGGAAGCCGCCCCACGACAGTCCGGCCATGGCGCGGTGCTCGCGGTCGGTCAGCGTGCGGAAGGTATTGTCGATATAGGGTATCAGCTCCTTCATCATCACCTCGGTGAAGGTGGCGCCATACTGCTGGCGGGCTTGCGCCACGTCCTGTCCCGGGCGGGGACGGAAACCCACTTCCACGTCGCCGCTCTCCATCACCACGATCATCGGCACGGCCTTTTGCTGGGCGACGAGGTTGTCCATGATGTATTGCGTATGACCTTGCTTGGACCATCCGGTCTGGTCCTCGCCCATGCCGTGCTGGAGGTAGAGCACGGGGTATCGCTTGTCGGCGTTGGTCTCGTACTCGGCGGGAGTGTAGACGTAGATACGGCGATACTTCTTCGTGATGTCGGAGTAATAGATACATTCGCGCACCTGTCCGTGCGGCACGTTCTGTGGACGATAATAATCGCCCTCGGCGCCCTCGGGAATCTCGATGGCGCTGAAATCGCGGCTGGCTCCGAAGAAAGTGTAGCTGGCGGGGTCGGAGACGGTGTATCCGTCGACGATGAGCGCGTAGTAGTGGAAGCCCACCACGAGCGGATCGGTGGTGGCGGTCCACACGCCGTCGGCGTCTTTCGTCATGTCGTACTTCTTGCCCATGATGTCGACTTGCAGTTTCTCGGTGTCGGGGGCGTAGATGCGGAAGTAGGTGCGGCCGTCCTTGTCGACGCGCGGAAACTCCTTGCCGATGATGTTGGTCGGCGCGGGTTCCGTGCCGGCGGGAATCACCGCCTGGGGTTCCCTGCGCGGTGGCTGGGCGGCGGGAGCGTAGACAGGCTGTATGTCGTTCTTCACCTTCAGCAGGTTGAGCATGGTGGCGGCGTACCGCTTGCCCAGCTCCATGTATCCGGCGGTACTGAAGTGAAGGAAGTCGGGACCTGTGGCGCATCCGCGGGCGGAGACGACATGGGCGGTGGGAATGGTTTGGGGCAGCTCGTTGATGATGGGATTCATCGAGGCGCATTGTCCCCGTTGGTCGGCGGCCACCACCTCACCGGCTATCAGCGGCACGTTGGCGGCGCGCAGACCGAGGTCGCTGAGGAGATTGTCGTACACCACCTTCACTTTGGCGGGCCAATCCTTCTGCCCCGTGTTCGACTCGCCCTGGTGCAGCAGGATGCCTTTGATGACACCCACCTTCTGCGCCTCCTTGGCTAATTTCACCAAGCGGGCGTAAGGGTCACCGCCGTAGCCTTCGATCTTCTCCTTCATCCAGTCGGGGGCGGTGGCGATGTACTCGGCCGACTGCTTCTTGTCGAACAGCTCGATCTTGCAGCCACCCACGGCTACCACGATGACACCCACCTTCACCTTCTCGGGGAGGTATTGCAACATGGTGCGGCCGAAGTTGTCGGCCGGAGACAGCCCACTGTAACATTGCGCGAGCGGGGGCACGGCGGTGTACCATTGTCCCAATTGGCGTCCCTGGTCGGGGCAGTCCATGGACGACATCATGCGGAAGCGCGGGCTGATGCCTTCCTTGTCGGCCGGCGTGAGGCGCGCGGCGCCTTCCATGTTGGACTGGCCGATGCAGAGGTAGATGTGGAAATCCTTGTCAGGCGCTGCCGTGGCGTTGCTGCCAATCCCAATCAGGGAGCAGAGGGCGAGCGCGATGGTAATCATTTTCTGTTTCATATCTTTCGGGGTTTTAGTATTGTTTTACGGGTTTCGCGTTATTGGGCCTTGCGCAGGTTGGCGCGGAGGAAGGCTTCTACCTTGTCGAACATGGCGGGTGTCCAGAACTCCCACGAGCCGTGGTCGGCGCCGGGCAGCACGTAGTATTCGAAGCGCTTGCCAGCATGCGCCAGCACATTGGCCATGAGGTCGGTCTGCGCGAAAGGCACCACGTGGTCCATCGTCCCCGCGGCGAGGAAGATGGGGGGTATGGACACCTCTTTCTTCACGTAGAAGTCGGGGCTGGCCCGGCGTGCGGCCTCGGCGTTGTCGGCAATGGCGAGCTTGCCGCCCAGCAACATCCCTTCGGGGCTGGTGGCCTCTCCCTTGCTGATGGCGTCGGGCACGTCCTTGATGGCCGTCAGGTCGGTGGGCGGGTAGTAGGCCACCACGGCGTTCACGGTGCAGGGCACGTCGGGGAAGTCGGGCTTGTCGAGCGTGGCGTCCTCGAGATTCTCCGTCACGCCGACCAAGAGCGAAAGATGTCCGCCCGAGGAGTCGCCCCACACGAAGATGTTATCGGGGTCGATGCCCATGCGTACACCGTCGCGCCGCAGGAAGCGGATGGCGTTCTTCATGTCGACGAGCTGCGCCGGGAAGGGCGCGATGCCCGAATGGCGATACTCGGCGATGGCCACCACGAAGCCTCGCTTGGCGAACTCGGCCATACGTAGCACGCTGCCGTAGGTGTTCTGCTTGAACCAGGCCGAGCCGGGGATGTAGACCACGCACGGCTTGGGGGCGCGGTCGGCCATCGAGGTCATGGGGATGAGCAACTGCAAGTAAAGGTCGGTGCCGTCGGGCGACGTGTACTTCACGTCCTTGAGGTACATCACGCCGGGCGCGGCGTCGGGCGCTCTCTCCTGCCGGAATATCCGTGCCGATTGCTCGGTGGGTTTCCCCTCCGCGATCGGACGGTTCATCATGCCGCCGAAGGGGTTTTGCGCATGGGCCGCCGTGAGGGCGGCCAGCGCCATGAGTGTGAGTAGGATTCGTTTCATCATTGCGGGTCTTTAAATAAATTCGGCAAGAAGCGCTCGTGCATCAAGTGCCTCCAGGTCTGCAAGTCGTGCGCTCCCGGGCCGCCTACGTAGTATTCGTGGCGCACGCCGAGCGAGTCGAGTTGCTCGTGCAGCACCTGGTGCCGTACCCCGGGAAAGGTTTCGAAAGGACCGGCTCCCACGAAGAAGTAATCCAGCGAGTCGTTCACGGTCTTGGGCGTGAGCAGCACGGGCGTGTCCTTGATAGGCAATGCGGCGCTCAACAGGCCGATGCTGCCAAACACGTCCAAGTGGCGCAAACCCACGTACTGGGCATGGCGACCGCCCATCGACAAGCCGGCGATGGCGCGTCCCTCGGGCGACCGTATCACCTTGTACCGGCTCTCGACAAAGGGGACGATGGCCTCCATGAACTCGCGGTCGGTGAGTGAGAAGCTCAGCTCGGCGTGCCGGGGATCCATGCGGTGCGCCAACTGGTTGTTGGGAATGGCCACGATCATCGGCTTCATCTTCCCCTCGGCCAGGAGGTTGTCCATGATGAAGTTGATCTGTCCGTGCATGGTCCACGTCTCGGGGAGGTCGCCCGAACCACCCATGAGGTAGAGCACCGGATAGGCTTTCGCGGGGTCGTAGCCCGGCGGCGTGTAGACGAGCATATAGCGTTCGCCTCCCGTCACGGGCGAGTGGTAGTAGTGGGTCACGATGTCGCCGTGGGGCACGGGCTTGGCATCGTAGAAGGCCGGCCCGTCGCCATGTACCCACACCATGCTGAAAGGCGGCATGTTGGCCTGCCCGGCGAAGGTGTTGTTGGGGTCGGTCGTATTCACTCCGTCGACGACGAAGTGATAGAGATAGATGTTGGGGGCGAGCGGCCCGATGGTGAGCGTCCACAGCCCGTCGGCATCCTTACTGAAGGGGAGCGACCGCTCGCGGGTGAGGCGACCCAGGATGTTGCCCGTCAGGCGCACGTCGGTGGCCTGTGGGGCACGCAGCCGGAAGGTGACGGTATGGTCGTCGTTCACCTCGGGCGAGATGAGGTTGGCGGCGAGCGGCACCAGGTTCCCGGTGTTCTTCTGCGGTGCCCAGTCGATGTCCACGTGGCTCTGCTGTCCTTGCGCGGGCAAGGCGCAGAGCGACGCGAGGAGAATAAAGGCAAGCAGACGTATATGTTTTCTCATTGCCATTATACCTTATTTAAATAGGAGCTGGGCGAAGCCGTGGAGCGAGCGCCGCCAGGTGAGCCACTCGTGCGCCGTGCCCGGCGATTCGTAGTACACGTGGTTGATGCCTGCCTTGGTGAGGCGGTCGTGGAACTCGGTTACCATCTTGAAGCGGCTGGCTTCCTCGGTACCTAAGCTGAGGTAGAGCAGCTTGATCTTCTGGCTGAATGCGGCGGGGTCGGCGAACAGGCCGTTGTAGGCCGTGTTCCACTCTTCTTCCCGCACGGGGCTTACGCCACTGAACCCGGCGATGTAGGCAAACATGTCGGTATGTCCGAAGCCAATGCTGGTGGCTTGGAAACCGCCCATGGAGAGGCCGGAGATGGCACGGTGGTCACGGTCGGCCAGGGTGCGGTATTCACTGTCGATAAGCGGCACCAGCTCCTGGGTCACCACCCGCTCGAAAGTGTTGAAGTTGGCGAACCGTCGGTCGGGCGTGGGTTTGGCGGTGGGGTCGACGGCATAGCCGCGGTCCATCACCACAATCATCGGCACGGCTTGCTTGCCGGCGATGAGGTTGTCCATAATGATGTCCGTACGCCCTTGCACGCCCCAGCTGGTCTCGTCCTCGCCTCCGCCATGCTGCAGGTAGAGCACGGGGTAGCGGGTGTCGCCGTCGTCGTAGCCCGGAGGGGTGTAGACGAAGCAGCGCCGCCACTCCTGGGTGATGTCGGAGTAGTACGTCTGCGTGCGCATCTCTCCACGGGGCACCGCTTGCTCTTGGGAGTAGTCGGCTCCCTCCTCGGGGATCTCCACGCCGCTGGCCATCACCCCGCAGCCGAAGAACAGCTCGCTGGATGGGTCGGAGACGTAGGCGCCGTCCACGTCGATGAAGTAGTAATGAAATCCCACCACTTGCGGTTCGGTGGTGGCTTCCCACACGCCGTCGGCGTTCTTGGTCATGGGGTATTTCTTCATCAGGTCGAGGGTCACCGAGTCGGCCGTGGGGGCGTCGACGCGTACGGTGACGCTGAGGTCGGGGTTCACCTTGGGGTAGCTGATGCCGAGAATGTTGGTAGTGGCCGACATGGGACCGGCGGGCGCGGCGTCTTGGCTCGCTTTCTGGGCGCAGCCTGCCAGCAGGAACGCCGACAAGGCCAATGTATATATGGTTTTCATACGGCAGTGGATTTATTGAAAGAGGAGTGGAGCGAATTGATAGAGGCAACGCCGCCAGGTGAGCCACTCGTGCGCCGTTCCGGGCGAGGTGTAGAGCGTGCTGCGGATGCCTTTGTCGGCCAGGGCTTGGTGGAACTTGGCCGTGCCGTCGCCTTCTTCGGAGCCTATGCCGAGCCAGAAGAGCCTGAACCGCTCGTTGAACGCGGCGGCGTCCTTGAAGATGCCGCCGTAGAGGGTACCGATGTCGGTGCCCGGCCGCATGGGCAACGCGGCGCTGAAGCAGCCGATGGCGGAGAACAGGTCGGGATGTCCCAGCGCGGTGTCGAGCGTCTGCTTGCCACCCCACGACAGGCCGGCCATGGCCCGGTGCTCACGGTCGGACAGCGTGCGGTAGGTGCTGTCCACCAAGGGGATGACGTCTTTCACCATCAGGTCGGTGAAGGCGGCGAAAGCCTCCATCGACGAGCGTTGGTTGGGTTGCTGTTCGGGGATGGGCTGCCCGCTGTGGACGGCGTATCCGCGGTTCATCACCACGATCATTGGCTGCACCTTTCCGTCGGCGATGAGGTTGTCCATGATGTGGTTCATATAGCCCTGGTTGGGCCATCCGCGCTCGTCCTCGCCTCCGCCGTGCTGCAGATAGAGCACGGGGTAGCGTTTCTGGGTGTCCTGCTCGTAGCCGGGAGGGGTATAGACGTACATCCTGCGCCACTCGCCGCATACTCCCGAGTAGAAGCGTCGGGAGCGCAACGCGCCTCGTGCCACTCCCTTCTGGGGTTTGTAGTAATCGCCTTCGCCCTTTGCCTCGGGTATCTCGAACGCGCTGGCCATGCGGCTCATGCCGAAGTAGGTGTAGGTGGCGGGGTCGGCCACTTGCAGGCCGCCCACTTGCACCGAATAGTAATGAAAGCCGGGCACTTGCGGGGCGGAGGTGTAGAGCCACATTCCCGCGGTGTCTTTCCGCATCTCGTAAGGACGGTCGAGCACGATTTGCACGCTCTTCGCCCCCGGTGCCTTTACGCGGAAGGTCACCGTGTTGTCGGGGTTCACCTGTGGGTAGGGCTGCCCGCCGATGTTGTGCGACGAGGGTGTCTGTGCCGCCGCGAGGGTGGCGCAGAGGGAGCATCCCAGCCATAAGGCGTAAGTCTTCAAATGAATTATTCTCATGATATGTTTGTTTTTATATATTGCTGCCGCTATGGGTTATTCAAACGTGATCCAATCCACCGACACGGCTTGCCCTTCGGTGAGCGATACGTGCAGTTCCTGCCGCCCCGTGACGGACAAGAGCGGGATGGCGCGTGCTTCGACCCACGCCCCGCCGGTAGGCTTGACGGAAAGCCGAGCTATGATGTCGCCCTTCTCGCCTCCCTTGCGCACGGTGAGAGTACCACCTTTATCGGTGCGCACGCGGGCCTTGAGCAGGCGTACGGGATGGGTACCAAACTCCACATCGCTGTATCGCGCGCCGGCATCGGTGCGGTTGAAGGTGAGTTGCCACCCCTCGAACGTGTTGGCGGGGTTGAGATAATCGATGTACGCCCCGTATGGGGCCAGCCAGGAGTAGCGGTCGAGCTGTATCTTGCTCCGGGCGTCGGTGATGCCCACGCCGCGGAGGGTGGCTTTCACCTTCTTGATGGTGCCGTCGGCGTTGAACGAGAGCGAGTCGACGCGCGCCGAACGGTTCTTGTCGAACCGGGGCGAATAGTCGTTGTGGTGGTAGAAGAGGTACCACTGGCCGTTGTACTCGGTGATGGAGTGGTGATTGGTCCAGCACCCCACGGGCGACTCGTCCATGATGAGGCCCTGGAAGGTGAACGGCCCCCTCGGGCTGTCGCCCATGGCGTAGGCCAGGTTCTCCGTCTTGTCCTGCACCCACGGGTAGGTGAAGTAATACTTCCCGCCCCGTTCGAACACGTAAGGTCCCTCCTTGAATCCGGCGGGCAGGCCCTCTACCTGCTTCGGCTCCGTGGCCAGCTCCACCATGTTGGGTTTCAGCTTGGCCATCGACATGCCCCGGCCCGACCAATAGATATAGGCCTCGCCGTCCTTGTCCACCAGCACGCAGGGATCGATGCCCGTCACGCCCTTGATGGGTTCGGGCTGCGGCGTGAACGGTCCCACGGGAGTGTCGGCCGTGGCCACGCCAATGGCGAATCCGCGTCCGCCCTTGGGGGCGCTGGGGAAATAGAAATAGTACGTCCCGTCCTTCACCACGCAGTCGGGTGCCCACATGGCGTACGAGTCGGGCTGTACCCAGGGCACGTTGTTCTGGGTGAGGATGACGCCGTGGTCGGTCCAGTCGGTGAGGTTGGTGGAGGAGAAGACATGGTAGTCGGCCATGCAGAACCACTCCTTCAGCCGTTCGATGGGGCTGGGGATGTCGTGCGATGGGTAGAGGTAGAGCTTGCCGTCGAAGACCCGTGCGGTGGGGTCGGCGGTGAACTGGTCGCTTATGATGGGGTTCTGCGCGCCCACTCCCACGGCGACGGTGGCCGTGGTGAGGAGCAGCGTGAATATTCTTTTCTTCATGGTGAGGGGATGTATGGATCAGTCGGGTACGATGTCGTTGGCCGTGGTGGCATAGAGGCCCAACATGCAGCCGGTGAAGCCGCCCGCCACGTCGGTGGAGAGGATGTCGCCCGACACGGTGTCGTTGCCCATCGGCACGTAGTTGGCGCCGCCGTCGGTGGAGTAGCTGAAGAGGTACTCGTCGCCATGCGCCTCGACGCGGAGGTCGATGGCTTTCTTGATGTTCACAGGCACGGAGGCCATCACCCGCGAGCCGCGGCGGGAGGTGCGCTCGAGCACCAAGTAGGTCTGCTTCTCCTTGAGGGTGAGGCCGAACACGTAATGGAACCGCTCGCCCTGCACGCAGGCGATGCCGGCCAGGTCAACGGCCGACTTGGGCTTATACTCCAGCGTGGTGCTGAAGCTGAAATCGCGGTGTTGCTGCCTCCAGAAGAGGGTGGAGGTGGGTAAGGCGGCCTTCATGTTCACGGCGAAGGGGGTGATTTGCAGTCCGCCACCTTTGCGCAGGGAGATGAAGTCCTCGCGGGGACCTCGCAACCCAATCCACCGGTAGTCTAACGGGAGGGAAGCGAACGCCTCGTCGACGCGGAAGTTGCCATTGGGCAGGTACCCCTCCTTGCCGGTGAGGTTCGTCACCCCTTCGGGCAGCTTCAGCTTGGGTTCCATCGGGATCAGCCCGTTGTCGAACACGGGGTAGGTGCCTGTCCAGTCCACGGGGAGGATAAACGTCTCGCGTCCGGTGTTCACGCGGCCTTTTTCGTTGGGACGCACGGCGAGGAACACGGCGTAGTATTCTCCCGCGGGGGTGCTCACGATGTCGGCATGTCCGGCCCAGTCCACCTTGTTCTCCCTTCTCGGGTTGAGGTAGCGTTGGCTCAGGATGGGGTTGTTCGCGGCGGGGACGAAGGGGCCGGTGGCCTTGTCGCCCATGAAGATGACCTCGCTGTGCCATCCGCCCGTGCCTCCCTCGGCGCACATCAGGTAGTAGCGTCCGTCCTTTTTATAAAGGTGTGGTGCCTCGATCCAGATGGGACGCTTGGAGAGGTCGACGCCACCGTTCACGATGATGTGGTCGGTGCCGGGCACCACTTGGTCGCGCTCCACGTCGTACTCCCACTGCTTGATGACGCGGTGTCCCTCGTACCGTTCCGTGCCGCGCGGCGGCGCGTCGTTGTGCACGATGTAGGCTTTGCCGTCGTCGTCGAAGAAGATGTCGGGGTCGATGCCGTCGAACCGTAGCTTGATGGGGTCGCTCCAGCCTTCGAAGGGGTTCTTCGTCTTCACGATGATGTTTCCCATGTTGCCGGCGAACTGGGTGGTGATCATGTAGAACGTCTCGTTGCGCGGATTATAGCGTATGGTAGGGGCGTAGATGCCGGCGCTGATGCCGGTGTCGGCCACCTTGAGCTGCGATTTGCGGTCGAGCACGTGCCCTATCTGCTTCCAGTTCACCAGGTCGGTGGAGTGGAAGATTGGCACTCCGGGAAACATGGCGAAGGAGGAGCATACCAGGAAATAGTCGTTCCCCCGCCGACAGATGGAGGGGTCGGGGTAGCATCCTTGCAGGATGGGGTTGTAGAACTCGTCCGCCCCGAGCGGAGCTTGGGCGTACACGGGGTCGTTGCCCTCGTACGCCGCCTTGGTGAATACCTGTGCGGCGGCGGTTGTCCCTGATAGCAGCAGGACGGCTGCGCATACGATCTTTTTCATAAGCTGTTCTGAAATGTATTTTTCCGCAAAGTTAACCCCACTTGTCTCCATTGACCAAGTGCTGAGGTTACATGGATTATGGCAGGCGTTACATATTTCCGCAAATTTAAGCGTTTCGTCCTTATACGCAAAATTAGGGCTTTGATAATGAACGAATAATATCTATATTTGCCAAGTCTAAATTTAAAACGTACGCACTTATGAAACGAAACATTTCGATTGTGGCAGCTTGCTGCCAATGCGCCGCGCTACTCCTGCTCCTCGCGGGATGCGCCGACCGACCCAAGCTCCCCACCTTCAAGAACACGGGGAATCCGCTCATCACGGACAAATTCACCGCCGACCCCGCCCCGCTGGTATGGGACGGCACGCTCTACCTCTACACCGGCCACGACGAATATTATGAAGGCCAGGACACCGCGGGGGGCGGCAAGGAGTTCAACATCACCGAATGGCTCTGCTACTCCACCACCGACATGCAGACGTGGACCGACCACGGCGCGGTGCTGAAACCTACCGACTTCGCGTGGGGCATAGGCGAGGCGTGGGCGGCGCAGGTGGTGCCGCGCGACGGACGCTTCTACTACTACGTCACCGCCATGGCCGGACCGCCTTACAACAGTCGGGTGGTAGGCGTGGCCGTGGGTGACACGCCCACCGGACCCTTCACCGACCCAATAGGCAAGCCGCTCGTCACCGACGACATGACCGACAACGGCCCCCGTGGATGGTGGAACGACATCGACCCCACCGCCATCGTCGACGCCGACGGACAGGCGTGGCTCTGCTGGGGCAACGGCACCTGCTTCATGGCCAAGCTGAAACCCAACATGACGGAGCTGGACGGGGAGATCCGCGTCATCGACCTGCCCCGCTATGTCGAGGGACCGTGGCTGCACAGGCATGGCGACCTCTACTACCTCACCTACGCCTCGATGGGAGAGGGACGCGAGAACATCGCCTACGCCACCGCACCCACCATGGAAGGGCCGTGGACACCACGCGGCGAGCTGAGCGGCATGGCCGAGAACAGCTTCACCATCCATCCGGGCATCGCCGAGTTCGGGGGCAAATGGTACCTCTTCTACCACAACGCCACGCTCACCCTCGATGGGCACGCCGGTGCCACAGGCCGACGCAGCGTATGCGTGGACGAGCTGCACTACAACGCCGACGGCACCATGCAAGTGGTGAAGCAAACCAAAGAGGGCGTGGCCGAGAAATCCTCATGACAGGGGAAACGCCTATATCAAAGAAACATCCATATATAAAGAAAGAGAGGAGGCGCTCCATTGGGAAGCGCCTCCTCTCTTTCTTTATATCCCTAACGACAACTATGAGTCACGCTTGGTGGCCGAATAGTTAATCCTTAGCGCGTACGATTTCCTAAGCGCGTTCTTCACGTCGGTGACGATACCCATCTTAGTCTTTTGATCGATTTTCAGCGACACCGTCATCTTAGAGGCGTCGGCTTCACCCATATTGGCGCGTTCCTGGAAGATGAAGTCCTGCACTTCGCTCACTTCAGCATAGCTGTTGTTGAGCTGGATGCGGCTTTCCGTACCCATCTTGGCACGATACTCCTGCGTCGGTTCGCCTATATAGATGAACGTTACCAGCGATTTCTTCTCCAATTTCTCAAGCTCAGTACCTTGCGGAAGCGTAAAGCCTACCTTCAGCGATACCTCACGCATCGTTGTCACAATCATAAAGAAGAACAACAAGGTGAAGATCAAGTCAGGCAATGAAGAAGTATTCAGCGCCGGCATTTCACGTTTACCAGTCTTATTAAACTTTCCCATAACTCTTTACTTTTTTTCTCCGTATTTTTTAGGCTCAGCTTCAGAAATACGTTGCGGATAAATCTGTCGCACGGCTTTCTGTTGATCCTCCGTCAGCTTGGCGTAAGGCATATTGAACTTCTGCTTCGACAATTCGTCTCTCACTTCGTTGTATGCGGCCACCAATTCGTTCTGCACCGCGAAGTATGCCTGATACGAGGATCCCCGGTCGTTCTGCAAAGAGATTACCCCTTTGTCGCAACAATCCACGTCGCCGAAGAAGTCCACGTGCTTATTGGTTTTCTCGGGCAAAGTCTCCTTATTGTCGGCATTGACGATGAACTCTTTGGCCCTATCCCGCAGTTGGGTTACACTGATATAATCATCTCCACACAACAATGCGTCGTCCTTGTTGAGGTACACCTGCAAGATGTTGCGCTCCTTGATCTTATCGACAGTCGGATCTTTTTCTCCTTTAGGCGGCTCAGGAAGAATACGTGCCAATCCCCGGTCCGTATCCATCGAAGTCGTAATCAGGAAGAAGATCAACAACAGGAAAGCGATGTCCGCCGTAGAGCTGGAGTTAATATCAGGAACTTTTCTTTTTCCTTTTGCCATTGTAATTACTTTAATTGAATTAAAATGTTCGCACTCTACTTATGACAGCCTCTTCTTGATGGCGCTGAACAGCATGGCAAGAATGGTGACACCCAACAGGATATAGATGGAGTACAAGAACATGTCGGTTATCTTAAACCAGAACTCGGACAAGTCTTCGTACCCTTGAATATGCATGTTGGTGCCGTCGCCCATCGTGTAAGTGACCACTAAAAGAACGACCAGGAGTACCAAGCCCAACAAGGACTTTATGGCACCACCCGGATTGTCCTTCAGCGCGGCTCCAAACTGGAACACGGCAGCGATGACGGTCAAGGCGACAGCCAACAGGAACAAGCCATACATCAAATAGATCAGCAGGCCCGTATAAATAGGTTGTGCCATGGAGGGATCCACCCCTGGGATAGCCTCCGCAGTACCTCTGGCATCACCACCTAAGTAGAAGATGAGCAGCACGGCGATGATTACGGCAAATAACGCATACAGGACGTAATACGATACTTTGTATGTTAACTTACTCATTTTCTATTTATTTTTTGTATTTCAGATTGTACTTGATGACCATGTCGAGCAGGCTGATGGAAGAATCTTCCATTTCGCTCGTCAATGCTTCGATCTTAGAAAGTACGTAGTTGTAGAACACCTGCAGGATCAGGGCCACGATCAGACCGAAGATGGTCGTGATCAGGGCGACTTTCATACCACCGGCCACAACCGTCGGAGAGATATCACCTACTTGCTGGATCCTGTCGAATGCCTGCACCATACCGATCACAGTTCCCAAGAATCCCAGAGACGGAGCCATGGCGATGAACAGCGTCACCCAAGAGCATCCTCTTTCCAGGTAGCCGGCTTGCACGCCGCCGTAGGAAACGACAGATTTCTCAACGACGTCGATGCCTTGATCCACACGCATCAGACCTTGATAGTAAATGGAAGCCACAGGTCCCCTGGTGTTGCGGGCAATATCCTTGGCAGCCTCTACGTCACCCTTCTCCAGAGCAGCCTCGATGGAAGCCATGAACTTCTTCGTATTGATCTCGGCCAAGCTCAGATAAATGATACGCTCAATGCAGAATGCCAAACCGATGACCAAGGCGATGGCAACCAAGCTCATGAAAGAGGCGGTACCCTCAATGAACTTCGTCTTGATCTCCTTGTGGATGCCTCCACCTTCGGTCGCTGACGCGGCAGGCGCGTCAGCGGCGGGAGCGGTCGTCTCGGCGGGAGCGGCAGCCTGTTCGGTTTGGTCCGCCGCAGGGGCGTCCTGTGCCTGAGCAAGTTGGGTAGAGCCAAATGTCAAGGCTCCAATCACAGCAACAATAGCGAATAACTTTTTCATTGTGTGTCTAATTTTTAAGATTAAATAATTTGATTACTATTTTATTGAATTATTTACAGCTTATCCTTTCACTGCGGAGAGAGGGGGATTCGAACCCCCGATACACTTTTGGCGTATACACGCTTTCCAGGCGTGCCTCTTCAACCACTCGAGCATCTCTCCAAACGGTTTTCTCCGAATTCAGCTACAAATGTATCCTTTTTTTTCTATCCGTGAAGCATTATGCCTCTTTAATATCGAATAAATACCCCAAATTAATATATTTTAAAACCTTTCGCCCTCCTATACGTCACTTCCATACATCCTAAGCGCGTTCGCGGAGGTTATCGCAGCCACTTCTTCCGCCGGCATCCGATAGATTTCCGCCACCTTTTCCAACACATCCTTTACGTAGGCACTCTCGTTCCGCTTGCCGCGATGGGGGACGGGGGCGAGATAGGGCGAATCGGTCTCAAGCACGATACGTTCCAAAGGAATCGCACGCAGGGCATCGGGCAAAGTGGACTTCTTAAACGTGACAATGCCGTTGACGCCGACCAGGAAACGGTTGAATTCCAGCAGTCGGGCAGCCTCTTCCGCCGTTCCCGTAAAGCTGTGGAAAATCCCTCGCAACATAGTCTCTTTATAGGGTGCTAATACATTATATATATAGTCACCCGCTTCGCGCGAATGGATCACGATGGGGAGGTCGAACTCGAGCGCCCATCTCACCTGGGTCTCGAAGGCGGCAAGCTGCTCCCGCAGGAACGTCTTGTCCCAATAGAGGTCGATACCGATCTCGCCCACCGCCACGAAACGGCTGGAAGCCTCGAGGTACCGCCTGACAACGGCCAGTTCGGCCTCGTACCCAGCGTCCACGGAGGTAGGGTGAAGCCCCATCATGGGACGGCACAGTCCGGGATAGCGGTCGCAGACAGCCAGCAACGACACCACCGTCGTGCTGTCGATGTTGGGCATGAAGATGGCAGATACCCCGGCATCCACCGCCCGTTCCATCACCTGCGGCAAGTCGTCGTCGAACTCTTCGAGAAAAAGATGGGAATGGGTGTCGACCAGCATACGGAGAGTTTAATCGTTCTCGCTCAGCGATTTCTCGCTGGTACGATAATAATACACCAAGCCATAATCGCGGCATTTTTTCAGCCTCAGCTCGTTGGGAAGTACATCTTGGTACTTGGCCTCTATCTGGTTCCAGGCGTCGAGAATCAGCTCATCGGCTCTCCCGCGCATAGCCGCCAACGCCTCGAGGCTCCGGTTGGTGAGCGACTGGAGTCCCTTCTGCTTTTCGTAGCTCTCCATGAAGATGTCGTAGTGCACCTGCACTCTCGCTATCGTGGGGTTGTAGATGGGGATGCCTCCCCCTTGTGAGGTGCGTTGCCGCTCGCCGGCGATGATCTTTCGTCCCCATTCGGCGAGGGCGGGTTCGCTGAGCAGGTCGGGCACCACGTTGGCGTCGGGCAGTCCGTAGAGTCGTTTTTGCGACAGTTTGATCTCGTCGCGCAGCACCGACAGGTTGAGCACCTGTATGAAGTGGGATACATAGAGGCGGGCCATCCTCACGTTTTCCTGGTGTTTACGGCTGGCTCGCGCCTGGTTGGCGTAGCATTGGGAATAATAGCCTCGCGCGGCTTCGAACTTCTGTGAGAAGTTACGCGCTTCCGACAATGTCTTCAGTGAAATAGGCAAATCGTTCACGTTGAGTTGATCCGCTTTGGCCACCACGGTCTTCAGCGCCCGGCAGCGGGCTTGGTCGGTATTCGGTAATCGTCGATATGGCATTTCGGTCTTTTAGGTATAGGTTACGCCTGCCGATACATGAGCCGTTCGGTCAGGCTTTTCAATTCACGCTTTCTCTCCTCGTCGACACTCACGGCCGCCAGCTTCTCCATGGCCAGCTCGTAATGCGTCCGCATCTTACGCTCACAGGCTTCGCGAATCCCCAGTTGGTCGTACAGCCGGGTCATCGCCGCAATCTTCTCGAGCGGCAGGTAGTCGGCGGCGTCCATCCACTGCTTCAGCTCTTTCCGTTGCGCCTCGTCGGCGCGGTTCCAGGCCTGGATCAGCATATACGTTTTCTTGTTGCACAGGATGTCGCCGCCTATCTCCTTGCCAAACACGACCGGGTCTCCATACACGTCGAGCAGGTCGTCTTGCAGCTGGAAGGCGATACCGATCTGCATGCCAAATTGGTAGAGATTCTTCGCGTCTTCGGCCGAAGCGCCGGCCAATAAGGCTCCTATATGTAGGCTGGCGGCCAGCAATACGCCCGTCTTCAGGCGGATCATCTCAATGTACTCCCCTTCCGACACGCCGGAGCGCGACTCGAAATCCATGTCCAATTGCTGTCCCTCGCAAATTTCCAAAGCCGTCTGGCTGAATATATTCATCACCTCCCTCTGATACTCGGGGAGCACGAGGGTCATCTGCCTGAATGCCAGGATCAGCATCGCGTCGCCCGAGAGTATGGCCGTGTTGTCGCCCCACACCTTGTGCACGGTGGGCTTCCCCCTGCGGAGGTCGGCGCGATCCATCACGTCGTCGTGCAACAGCGTGTGGTTGTGGTAGATCTCTATGCCTATGGCGGGAGCGTACGCCTGGCTCACGTCCTCCCGATAAAGGTTGTACGCCATCAGCATCAGCACCGGACGTATGCGTTTGCCTCCCAGCGAGAGTTCGTAACGGATGGGCTGATAAAGGGTGTTTGGTTCTCTCTCCAACGAGAACTCCGAGAGACGTCGGTTGATCTTATCCAACAGTTGGGAGGTAGTGTACATGTTGATTGTTTAGGGGGAAGGGATTCTAAAACAAATAAAATAGAAGATGACGACAGGATAAAAAGAGAGGCTGCTTCCGAAGCAGCCTCTCTATTAAGTACGACAGATTACTGCAATCTGAATGTCACAGGAATCGTAAATTTCACACGCACGGCTTTTCCGCGTTGCATGCCCGGATTCCACTTAGGCATGGTGTTTACCACGCGCATCGCCTCCTTGTCCAAGTAGGGGTCTACGCTACGCATAACCGTGGCGTCGACGATACTACCGTCGCGATTGACCACGAACTGTATGATGACGCGTCCTTGCGTACCGTTCTCGGCAGCGATAGTCGGGTATTTGATGCTTTTATTCATATACGCCATCAACGCCGCGTCACCGCCAGGGAACGACGGCATCTTCTCCACGACTTCGAAGATTTCGGTCTCCTCGGGAGCCTCTTCCTGAACCACGGGGGCGGTCCATTTCACTTCCACGGGTTGGGCGTTATCTTCGTTGGTAATCATGGTCGCGTCGTCCACTTCGGTCTTATCGTCCACGATTTCCAGCAATTCGGCCACCTTGGGAGCCTCTGGTGGAGGCGGCGCCGGTTGTTCAGGGGTTTCGGTGATAGGGACAATTTCTTGTTCCGCAATTACATCTGCGACGGCACCAGTCATATCGATTTGCTTGTCACGCTGGGTCCATTCGAACGCCACGAACAAGAAAGCCAATACGATCACATAGCCGACAAGCAACCACGTAGACTTCTTGCCTTCGAGGTCAGCTTTGGGTGATTTTTTAACTTCCATACAATTAAATGAATATAATGATTAATAAAAAAGTGTCAATCCTTATCTTCTACCGCAAATATAGGGCATTTATATAGAAGCTGTTTCCCGCGGTGCCATTTATCTTCTCTTTTTTTATATTTTTAAATCTTTCGGCCTCTTTTGAAGCTTTTTCTGAGGCGAAGCGATGGTTTGTCTTTAAAGTAAGGGGACATGCGCAATAGTCCATGGAGGAATCAGCCTCATGACCAACCAAATATTACACGGCAACGATAGAAGTAGAATAGCAGATCGCCTACGCCTTCAATCCAGCCCATGCGCAATAGTCCGTGGAGCCAAGAAAGCTATACGCATGCCGCATGGAGGTTTTGCGAGACCGAAAAACGTCAATCGCAGATTTGCGAAAAGCTGGAAGCCCGGGCTTTTGTAATCACATTTCGGGAATGGAGAAAAAAGCCAGGGCTTTTGTAATCACATTTCGGGAATGAAGAAAAAAGCCCGAGCTTTTGTAATCACATTTCGGGAATGGAGAAAAAAGCTCGGGCTTTTGTAATCACATTTCGGGAATGGAGAAAAAAGTTCGGGCTTTTGTAATCACATTTCGGGAATGGAGAAAAAAGCCCGGGCTTCTCGTCTCATACGGGTTTGCATGAAGCTTTCGCGTCTCCGATAGGTACTCGCAGACCTGTTTGCAGACTATACTTGCCACGCCCAGAAGCAAGGAGTTGGCGTTAGTCATTGATCCGCTCATTCACCGACTATTGCGCATGAGCCAAAATAAGCGTATCTTTGACGCCGAATTAAGCAAAAGAAGAATCAGGATATGAAAAAGATAAGAATAGCAATCGATGGTTTCTCCTCCTGCGGGAAGAGCACCATGGCCAAAGGATTGGCCCGTGCCATCGGGTACACCTATATAGATAGCGGAGCCATGTACAGGGCAGTTACCCTGTACGCCATGCGGAACGGCATTTTCAACGGCGACACGATCGACACCGGGCGCCTGAGGCGCGAACTCCCGGACATCCGCGTCACCTTCCACCTCGACCCCGACACGGGTCTGCCCGAAACTTTCCTCAACGGCGTGAGCGTGGAACGCCAGATACGTTCCATGGACGTCTCGGCCAAGGTAAGCCTCGTCAGCGCCCTCGACTTCGTGCGCCAGGCGATGGTGGAGCAGCAGCGGGCCATGGGCGAGGAAGGCGGCATCGTGATGGACGGGCGCGACATCGGCACCACCGTCTTCCCCACCGCCGAGCTGAAAATCTTCGTCACCGCCTCGCCCGAGGTACGCGCCCGGCGACGCTACGACGAGCTGAAAGCCAAAGGTGCCGAGGCCGACTACGAGCAAGTGCTCGCGAACGTAAAGCAACGCGACTACATCGACCAGCACAGGGAGGTAAGCCCCCTGCGCAAGGCCGACGACGCCATCCTGCTGGACAATACCCACCTCACCCGCGAACAGCAGCAGGCATGGCTGCTCGAGAGGTACAACGACGTATGCCATGTTGAGGTAGAGATCGACGAAAGCTCGGGCTTCTGCTTCGGTGTGGTGACAGCCATCAACAAGGCCGAGGAGGAGCTGGCGAAGGGAGGCACCCTCTATTGCCTCGGCGACATCGTGCACAACAGCCGGGAGGTGGAACGCCTCAAGACGATAGGCCTCATCAGCATCAACCGCGACGAATTCAAACACCTGCACAATGCCAGAGTGCTGCTCCGCGCCCACGGCGAGCCACCCGAGACTTACCAGATCGCCCGCGAGAACAACATCGAGATCATCGACGCCACCTGCCCCGTGGTGCTCCAGCTACAGAAACGCATCAAGCGGGAATTTCAGCAGGACGACGACGACGGGAAGCAAATCGTCATCTACGGCAAGAAAGGACATGCCGAAGTATTGGGTTTAGTGGGACAGACCGACGGGAAAGCCATCGTGCTCGAGACACCCGAAGAAGTGAGCAAGGTCGACCTCGGCCGGAGCGTGCGCCTCTTCTCGCAAACCACCAAGTCGCTGCACGAATACCAGGAGCTGGGCGACTACCTCCGCCGCAACGTCGCCCCCGGCACCACCTTCCAGTACTACGACACCATCTGCAGGCAAGTGGCCAACCGCATGCCGCGTCTCCGTGAGTTCGCCTCCACACACGAACTGGTCTTCTTCGTGAGCGGCAAGAAAAGCTCCAACGGCAAGGTGCTTTTCAAGGAGTGCCTCGACGTCAACCCCAACTCGCACCTCATCGACAGCGAAGAAGAGATTGACCCCACCCTGCTCCGGCAAGCCGCGTCCATCGGAATATGCGGAGCTACCTCCACCCCCAACTGGCTCATGGAGAAAGTGCGCACCCACATCCTGACTCTCATTGGGGAGGCGATTTAACAATAAGTAGCACGAATGAAGAGATCTTGAATCTAACGTTCAGCTTTTTATTGTACTTTCGCGGCATCGGAAAAAACTAATAGAAATAGAAAACAGTATAAAGTATATCATAAAATTATGGGAGCTATTAAATGCATTGGCATCTTGACGTCCGGAGGCGACGCCCCGGGAATGAACGCGGCAATAAGGGCGGTCACCCGCTCGGCCATCTACAACGGATTGCAAGTTAAAGGGATATACCGGGGCTATCGGGGATTGGTCACCGGCGAGATTAAGGAGTTCAAGAGCCAGAACGTGAGTAACATCATCCAGCAGGGAGGCACCATCCTCAAGACCGCCCGCTGCCAAGAGTTCATGACGCCCGAGGGACGCAAGCTGGCCTACGAGAACATGAAAGCCGAGAACATCGACGCCCTCGTCATCATCGGAGGCGACGGCTCGCTCACGGGCGCGCGCATTTTCGCCCAAGAGTTCGACGTGCCCTGCATCGGGTTGCCAGGCACCATCGACAACGACCTCTACGGCACCGACACCACCATCGGGTACGACACGGCACTGAATACCATCATCGACGCCGTCGACAAGATCCGCGACACCGCCACCTCGCACGAGCGACTCTTCTTCGTCGAGGTGATGGGACGCGACGCCGGATTCCTGGCCCTCAACGGAGCCATCGCCTCCGGAGCCGAAGCCGCCATCATCCCCGAGTTCAACACCGAAGTCGACCAGCTGGAAGAATTCATCAAGAACGGCTTTCGCAAATCCAAAAACAGCAGCATCGTCATCGTGGCCGAGAGCGAG
The DNA here is from genome assembly GCA_031261785.1 of Mediterranea sp. (in: CFB group bacteria). Taxonomy (GTDB): domain Bacteria; phylum Bacteroidota; class Bacteroidia; order Bacteroidales; family Bacteroidaceae; genus Bacteroides. The sequence continues at coordinate 38,826 of JAISIZ010000062.1, read as the reverse complement.
GTTACTGGCGGAGCCATGCACTACGCCGAACGCGTGAAGAACGAATACCCGCAGTACGACGTACGTGTCACCATACTCGGACACCTCCAGCGCGGCGGAAGTCCCACGGCACACGACCGCATCCTGGCCAGCCGCCTCGGCGCCGCCGCCATCGACGCCATCATGGAGGACCAGCGCAACGTCATGATCGGCATCGAGAACGACGAGGTGGTGTACATCCCCTTCAGCAAGGCTATCAAAAACGACAAGCCCATCAAGCGCGATCTGGTCAACGTACTCAAGGAACTCTCCATCTGACGCCGTGCCGCTTCCATCAAACCCCATTCTTACTCCGGCTCCTCACCCGCCCTCATCCCTTTCTGGTATGCACTCGGCGACACGCCAAACTGCGCCTTGAAACATTTGCTGAAGTAGAACGGATCCTTGATACCTACTTTGAAAGCGACCTCGGCCACCGTAAGCTCATATTCGCTAAGCAGCAACTCGGCAGCTTTCTTTATGCGCATCACCCTCAGGTATTCGTTCGGAGTGTAACCCGTGATGCCACTCAGCTTGCGGTAGAAGACCGTTCGTCCCAGCTTCATGAAGCGGGCAAACTCTTCGATGGAGAAATCCTGCCGTGCCAGGTTCTGCTCCACCACCAAGCCAAGGCGGGCGACAAACTCGCGGTCGGGGGCCGAGAGGCCGGCCAGTGGACGGTTCAGTCCCGGCTCACGCGAGTACTTCTCGCGCAGGCGCTCCCGTTGCTCCATCAACCTATATATATAGGTAAGGAGAAGCTTGAGGCTGAAAGGCTTCGCCAGGTAAGCGTCGGCTCCGGACTCGATGCCCTCTTGCTGCTTCTCGGGCGAATTGAGGGCGGTGAGCAGGATGATGGGGATGTGGCTGGTGTCGAAATCGGTCTTCAGGGCACGCGTCACCTCGAAACCCGTCAGGCCGGGCATCAGCACGTCGCATACGATGAGGTCGGCGTCATACTCCTTGGCACGGGCCAGCCCCGAAGTGCCGTCGGCCGCGGTCTCCACCTCGAAGAAGGCGCTTAGCTCCTCCCGCAGGAAGGCGCGGATGTCGGCGTCGTCCTCAATGACCAATATCTTCGGCCTGTCGTTGTCGACGGGAGTGGGAGTATCGCTGTTCGCTTCGGCTGCCGGGGGAGTTGGCGCCGGCTCCTGTACGACAGGCATAAGCTCCTCGTCGTCCTTCAGCCAGAGATGGCTCGAGACGAGGAAATCCTGTTCCTCGTACACCTCCTTGTCCGTGGGCAGGCAGACGGTGAACACCGATCCTCCGCCCTCACGCTCCTGAAACTCGATGGTACCCTTGTGCACCAGCACCAGCTCATGGGTGAGGTGCAGCCCCACGCCAATGCTGTCGCCCGAGAAGCTATTCTGCATGAACCGCTTGAATAGCTCGCCCTGCTTCTCGCGCGGGATGCCTACGCCCGTGTCGGTGACCCTGAAACGCAACAGCCCGGCCGCCTCGTCCACCTCCACGGCGAAGGTGATGGTGCCGCCCTGGGGCGTGTACTTGAAGGCGTTGGAGAGCAGGTTGTAGGCCACCTTGTCGAGGTTCCCTTTGTCCGCGAACATGCGGTACGAAGGGATGGATGGCACAAAGTCGTAGTTCATCCGTTTCTGCTCGGCCACGTCGCCGAAGCTCAGGAAGATGTCGTGGAGGAAAGCCACCACGTCCATTTCCTCGAGCGAGAGGGACAGCTTGTTGTTCTGCATCTTCCTAAACTCCAGCAGCTGATTGATGAGGCGCAGCAGGCGCTGGGTGTTCTTGTCCATGATGCGCAGCGGGTATTCCCATCGGGCCGGGATGCCGCCCTCGCGATGAATCTTCTCCAGCGTGCCCTGTATGAGGGTAAGCGGCGTGCGGAACTCGTGGGAGATGTTGGTGAAGAACACCAGCTTGTACTCCGTGAGCCGTTTCTCCACGTCGACACGGTTGCGCAAGCTGTTGAAGTTCCGGAATACACGGAACGAGAGATAGAGCAACGCCGCCAACAGCAAGGCGTAGAGCGATATGGCCCATCCCGTACGCCAGATGGGCGGAACGATGACGAGACGCAGCCGGGTCTCCTTCTCGTTCCATACCCCGGCGCTGTTGCACGACTTCACGTGCAGCACGTACTCGCCCGGGGCGAGGTACTTGAAGGAGGCGAAGTTGAGCGACGAGGGCGCGCTCCACTCCTTGTCGTAGTTCTCGAGCCAATACTTATACTTGGTGCGTCCGTTCTCCGAGTAGTCGAAGGTGGAGAAGTCGATGAGCAGGGAGTTCTGATAGTGTTTCAGGCGGATCTCGTCGGAGTAGGCGGGCGACTGCCTCAAGGGCGAATCCTCCATCTGCGGCGTCATGAGCGTACCGTTCACGTAGATGCTGGTGCATACCACGGGCTGGAAGCTCTCGCTGGCGCGCATCTCGTCGGGGTCGATGGATACCATGCCATAGTTGGTGCCAAACACGAGCTTACCGTCGGCGCTCACGCAGGCGCTGTTCTCGCTGTACACGTTGCCCAGGGTATAGGAAGAGAAGAAGAAGTTCTCGAACGAGCGGTTGTCGACGTTAAACTTGGAGATGCCGTACTCGGTGGCCACCCAGAGATTGCCGTGCTCGTCGCCCAGGATGGACTGCACCACGTCGTTGGCCAGTCCCTCGGCCGATCCGTAGTGCTCGTAGCGCAGCTCCCGTCCGCCATCGGCCAGCTCGCAGAGGTTGAGGCCTGATCCGGAAGTGCCTACCCACATCCGTCCCTGTCCGTCGGCGTAGAGGCATTTGATCTCGTTGCTGCAAAACTTCCGGTTGGTGTAGCTAAAAAGGCGGTAGTTCTCGGCATCGAGTGCCAGCGAGTCGGGGTGGAACACGCAGATACCCTCGCTCGTCCCGAGCCAGACCATACCGTCCTTGTCCTCCTCGATGACGCGTGTCATGCGCAATCCGTAGGTCTGCTGGAAGAAGTGCCTGAAACGGTATTTCCCATCGTCGCCCAGCTCGGCCAAGTCCAGTCCGCCTCCGAAAGTGCCTACCCACATCCTGTCCTTGCGGTCGCGGTGTATGGCGAACACGTTGTCGTTGGAGATGGTCGTGGGGTCGGTGGGGTTGTTGCGGTACCACTGGTCGCCTATCCGCAATCCGCCGCCTCGGGTACCCATCCAGGTGCGTCCTTGCGCGTCGTCGGTTATGGCGTAGATGTTGGAGGCGAAGTATTGGCTGGACACCTTCTGGCGCAGGTTGGCGTCGAAGGCATACAGTCCTCCCTTGCGCGTACCCACCCAGATGTCGCCTCCGGGCATGCGGGTGAGCATACGGATGGTGTTGGAGCGATCGAACAGCTCGGGCGACTCGGGATAGATACGCATAGTGCCTCCGCCCTCCACCGAGATGCGCGACACGCCCGAGTATTCCGAGCTGACCCATATCCCTCCCGAGCGATCCTCCATGACGTAAAGCAGGAAGTCGGAGCTGATGTGGCTCATGTTGTCGGCGCTGGAGAGAAAATGTTCCAGCCGGTCCTCCGTCGGATCGTAGGCGAATAGCCCGTTGCCGTAGGTAGAGATCCAGGCGATGCCTCTCGAGTCGCGCACCACGTGGTAGCGCTCATAGTCGATGTAGCCTATCTTGTCGGGCGAGATCAGGGCGAACTCCTTGCTCTCGTCGCTGTTGGCGGCCACGAAGGTGAGGTGTCCGGTGTGGTTGTATATCCAGTAGTCGCCCCGGTTGTCGCGTATCACCTCACCCCGCTCGATGTCCAAGCGCGGGTCGGGTTCCACGCGTTCGCTGTCGAAGCGGTAGTTGTACACGCCCGTGGTGGTCAGTATGGTCCAGTGTCCCCGCCGGAGAAAGCATCCGGTGGGCGCGGTGACCACGGCTTGCGCCGGCAACGCGCCCATTTGTCGCAGCTTTCCTGTGGTGGTGCGGTAGCGATACACTATGCCGTCGGCCGTGAGGAAGTACATGTCGCCCTGGTAGGCCTGTCCGAAGAGGAAGCGCTTAGAGCGTTCCTCGATGCGGTACTTCCCGCCCGCCACGCTCACCAATCCGCTCCGCGTGCCTATCCATATCCGTCCGGCATTGTCCTCGCCCACGAACTCCACCTGGTTGTCGGGCAGGTTGCCCCGCTCCACGCGGTACACCGTGGAGGTCATCTGCCCATCCCTGCCGTGCCTCACCTGCCGGCATCCGTTGCGTGAGTGCGAGAGCCAGACGTCGCCGTTGGAAGCGACGAACAGCGCCGAGTAGTTCTGTCGCAGCTCCCCGCATCCGGTGAAGTCGACAAACCGGCTACGCCGCAGGTCGTAGCAGCTGAACATCTCGGGCGTGGTATTGATCCAGAGGAACCCGTCCTTGTCCTCGTTGATGGCGAAGATGCGGTTGTCCACCAGCGACACGTCCTCGCCCTGCTCGGGTCGGTAAGTGACGAAGGAGTTGCCGTCGTATCGGCTCAGTCCGTTCAAGGTGGCCATCCAGAGAAATCCCTTGCTGTCTTGGTAGATGTAGCGCACGGAATTGTTGGGTAGCCCGTCGCTGGTGTTCAGCTGCGTGGAGCGGAAGTCGATGGCGGCGCGGAGCGCGCCCCAAGGCTGGCCGAGGAGGAAAAGGATAAGGATAGGAAGTAGCTTCTTGTATGCCATGGTATAGCGAGTTTGGATAGAACGTGTCGCGAAAATACACCAATTTTCGGAGATGGCGCATGGATGTGGCTACATTTTTTAGGCACGGACGACACGGATTATACGGTCCCATCGTCGAATCGAGACCGTATAATCCGTGTCGTCCGCGCTAAAAGCGATTCAGGCCGCGTGTTCTCTGCCCTATCTCATCGTCTCGGCTCCCACGTAGTAACCGAGGTTGGTGCCTTGGTTATAGCCGATGTTCTGCATGGCTTGCGAGATGTCGTAGGTATGATCCGACATCAGGTGCGGCAGGCGATGGGCGGTGGGATGGTTGGTCGAGAAGATGTAGACCGACGTCAGGTCGGCCGAGGGGAGTATCATCTCCTCGCGGTAGTCGCCCAGGAAGTCGCCGTAGTAGCACGGGTTGTACTTCGTGCTGTGGTTGCCGTCGCTGCTGCCGTAGTAGCCGAAGCTGAGCAGGCGCGTCTTGTTGCTCTTCTCCACGTCGGGGTTGTCGGTGTAGCTCACCACCAGGGCGCGGTCGAACAGCTCGCGGGTGGGTTGCCCGCTCCAGTAGATGGCGACGTTGTACATCACCCCGCCGCCGATGCCGGTGGGGTAGCGGGTGGACACTAATCCGGCGCCGCTGGTGCTGAACACGCCCTCCTGGAGCGACGACCAGTACTCGAAGTCGGGGCTGTCGGGGTCGATGTCGGCCACGATGCAGCGTCCCACGTCGGCGGTCGATCCGGCGCCGTGCCCGGTAATCAGCTCGCCGGTGGCGGCGTCGAGCACCTGGCATCCGTAGCCGTGGCCCATATTGTTGTAGGTATTGGCGTCCTCGAACGAGGCCACCACCTGCAGTCCCTGGCGGTCCTTGATGTACTTGCCCACGTTGAGCACGTCGCCGTGTCCATTGCCGCTGCACCACAGCTCGGCGCCGTTGTCGTCGATGGCGGCCGATCCGAGGAGGATCTCGTCGCGTCCGTCGCCGTCGAGGTCGGCCACGCGGAAGCTATGCGACACCATGCTGAGCAGGTTGCTCGAGTGCTCGGCGGTGTCGAACTTCCAGCGTGTCTCGAGCTTGCCGCCTTTCAGGTCGGCCGCCCACACCTGCCAGTTCTTGTAGATTCCCCGGGTGACGATAAGGCTGGGGTTCGACGTGCGCGTCCCCGTGGCGGCGTCGGGCACTCCGTCGAGGTAGGCCACGCCGATGAAGAAGCGGTCCATGCGGTTGCCGTAGTCGTCGCCCCAGTAGTCTATCCAGTACTTTCCGCGGCTCGGCTTCGAACCTTCGCCTCCCCGTGGGATGTTGTCCATGCGGGTAATCTCTCGCCCGTCGTATCCGCGGCAGATGGAGATGTACTCCGGTCCCTCGAATATCAGGCCGGTGATGGATCCGAGGCTGGCGCCCGAGGACCATCCCCCGCCACCGTCTTCGCGGATGCGGTAGTCGTTCACCTGTCCGTAGGCGTCGGTGATCACCTTGCCGTCGGCGAACTTCGTCCCCTCGGAAGAGCGGAAGGCCACCTCGCAGAGGCCATCGCCGTCGAAGTCGTACACCACGAACGAGGTGTAGTGCGATCCGGAGCGGATGTTGATGCCCATGTCTATCTGCCAGAGGAAGGTGCCGTCCATCCTGTACGCCTCGAGCAGGGTGGTGCCGTTCTGCCATCCGCCCTGGTTGGCGCCGTCGTAGGGTTCCCGCTTGATGATGAGTTCCAGCTCGCCGTCGCCGTCGATGTCGCCCACCTGCGTGTCGTCGGGGGCGTAGGTGATGCCGGCCTCGGGCACGTTGGTGTTGAGCCTGATGGCGCGATAGAAGGAGGTGGCCTGCTCGGCGGTGAGGGTGGCCTCGCAGAGCGTCGCCGTCTGTCCGGTGAGTGTCACGCGGTAATGGTTCGTCTTGGTGGCGTCCATCGTGGCGTCGGCCCACGACGTGGCGGTGGCTATGGGTTCGGCGTTGAGCTTCTCCTCCGCGGCGCCGTCGGCCGAGCGGTAGATGTCGAACGCGATGTTAGCCGGGTCGGTGAGCAGGAGGCGCCAGCTCACCAGCGCGGCCGATATGCCGGTGGCGTTGTTGGCGTCGGCCAGGGCGTTGGAGTCGTAGCTCACCCACATCGCCCGGCTGCCGGTAATCACTTCGGTGGGGAGTTCGGGCAACTCCTCTCCGGGTTCCTCGACGACGGGCGGCACTATGGGGTCGTTGTCCGAGCAGGCTACGGCGGCCATGAGGCAGCACGCGGCCACTATCCATTGTATCTTCTTCATGCTTCTTTGATTCTTGCTATTCATAATTCTATTGTATGCTCTCGGCTACCACCCGGCGTTCTGCGTCAGGTTGGGATTCTTGGTCAGTTCCGATTGCGGAATGGGGAAGAAGTACATCTTGTCGTTCCACTGGCGGGCTACCGTCTGGCGGGTATAGGTGTACGTATCGTCGGCGTTGCGCGTGATCTTCATCTCGTCGATGGCGGAGAAGGTCTCGGCCGCCTCTTTCCAGCGGCGCACGTCCCAGAAGCGGTGTCCCTCGAAGGCCAGCTCCACCATGCGCTCGTTCTGGTACTTCTTCCAGAAGTCCTCGTTGCTCATCTGCACGGGGAAGCCCGGCATCTTGGCGCGGTCGCGGACGATCTTCAGCATATCGACGGCCGACTTGGGGAACTCGCTATCCGTGGCGTACGGACTGCCGAGGTAGCGGAACAGCGCCTCGGCGTAGTTGAGGTAGGCCTCGCCCATGCGGAAGGTGATCCACGTATGCCAGAAGGCGTTGGCCGTTCCGGGGCGGGTATCGACAGAACTTTGGCAGTACTTCTTGAGGTAGTAGCTCGTGGGCGTTCCGCCCGAGAGGGGCTGTCCGTTCAGTCCGCCCTGGTAGGTCTGCAGGGGCGTGGTGTTCCAGTTGGGCCACTTCTCGTCGCCGTTCTTGGCCACGGTGAGGGCGAAGCGGGGGTCGCGTCCCTCGTAGTAGGGCAGGTTGGGATCGTAGTCGGCCGTCTGGTCGGGACGCAGGCCGCTGGCCTGGAACTCGTAGGCGTCGACCAGCGTCTGCGTGGGGCAGTTGCCGCCGTTGCATCCCTCTAATCCCACGGGGAAGTTGTACTCCTCCATGGAGCGGCTGGTGCGGTTGGCGCGTCGTCCGAAGATGATCTCGTTCACGGCGGTGACGTAGCTGTCCGTCGCCCAGAGCGTGGAGTAGTCGGACACCAACTTCATGCCGCTGGCCTCGCAGTCGTCGATCAGCTCCTTGCAGGCGGTGGCGGCGCGGTGCCACAGCTCCTGGTCGCCACCGGTGTTGAACAGCGGGCTGGCGGCGTAGAGCGCGGCGCGTGCCTTGAGGGCGAGCACCGTGCGGCGGTTGGCGCGTCCCGTCTCGGAGGGATCCTTCAGCGCCATGTCTCCCAGATTGCTGTAATCGGCGATGATGAGATTCTTGATGGCGTCGCACTCGCTGATGATGTACTCGAAGATCTCCGCCGCGGGGGTACGCGAAAGGGTGTTCGACTCGTCGGCCGTGATCACGCGGTCCACGAAGGGCACGTCGCCATACTGGCGCACGAGGTTGAAGTAGAAGTACGCGCGGAGGAAGCGCACCTCGTGCGGATAGTTGTTGTAGCGGAACATCTGCTGCGGATAGTCGGCGTTGAGCGCCAGCTCGGGGAAGGTCAGTCCGGTGAACTTCTCGAGGTACTGGTTGCACTTGGCGATGCCGGCGTAGCTGGAGGTCCAGATGCTGCTCTTGGCGTTGGTGGGACTCCAGGCGCCGTTGTAGAAGTCGGCGATCTGGTTGCCCGAGTAGGCGTACTCCGACTCGTCGGAGGCGGAGGCCAGCAAGGCTCCGCTGTAATTGCCGAAGTCGGTGTCCATCCCGAGGTAGATGTCCGTAATCAGCCCGCCCACGTTGCCGAAGTTGAGCTTTACGAACTCCTCGTCGTAGTTATTGTATTCATGGTAGTCCATCTTCTCGCTGCACGCGTTCAGCGCCAGCAAGCAGGCGGCTCCATACAGTACGTTTTTCAGTTTCATCATTTCGTTCTGCTTTAAGAGTGATTAAAAACCTATCGTCACGCCTATGGCCACGCTCCGGTTCAAGGGGTTGTAGGCGCCGTAAGCCTCGGGGTCGGCCACCTTGATGTTGTCGAAGCAAAGCAGGTCGATGCCGCGGAGGTAAAGGCGGGCGCTGTTCACGAATCCCGTCTTCATCAGCAACTGCTTGGGCAGCTTGTAGTACACCTCGAGGTTGCGCAGCTTGAGGTAAGAGCGGCTGGCCAGCCATACCGTGTTGTCGCGGTAGTTGTTGGCGTTGCTCTCCGAGCTGAGGCGCGGGTAGCGCGCGTCGGGTGTCTCGGGTGTCCAGCGGTTCTCGTAGTAGTGGGTGGAGAGCGAGGTGTTGTTGATCAAGGGCCAGAAGAGGCTCTTGGTGTTGAGCATGCCCGACATGCCGGCGATGCCTTGGAACATGGCGTCGAATCCCAGCCCTTTCCATTCCGCCCCGAGGTGGAAGGAGTAGTACATCCGGGGCGCGGTGTTGCCCTCGCCGATGGCCGTGAGGTCGTTGGCGTCGATGATGTTGTCGCCGTTCACGTCCTTGTACTTGATGTCGCCCGGCACCACGGTGCTGAAGGTCTGCGTGGGGCTGGCGGCGATGTCGGCGTCGTCCTTGAAGAAGCCGATGGCCTGCAAGCCGTAGACCTGGTCCACGCGGTTACCGGTGCGCACGAGGTTGTCGTACATACGCGGCTCCTCGAGCTGTTCCTGGATCTTGTTCTGCGTCCAGAGGAAGTTGCCTCCCACGTTCAGCGTCACGTCTTTGTTCAGGCGCTTGGTGTAGTTGGCGCCCACCTCGGCTCCCCAGCTGTCCACCACGCCGGCGTTCTCGAACGGGGGGGTGAGGCCCAGCACGTCGGTGTACTTCCCGCCCGAGGTCACCCAGATGTCCTTGCGGCGTTGGTAGAATCCCTCGGCGGTGATGTTGAGGCTCTTCATCAGCGTGGCGTCGATGCCTACATTATATTTATAGGCTTTCTCGTGCGTGGAGTTCATGGTCGCCAGGCGGCCGATGAGCGTGCTGCCGAAGGTGGAGTCGTAGCTGCTGTTGAACTTGTACTGCGTACCGGTGGTGGTATAGATCTGGTCCCAGTAGTTGAACACGGTGTCGGAGCCGTCGCGCGGCAGGTAGTCGGCGTTGATGATGCCGAACGAGGCGCGCAGCTTGAGGAAGTCGAGCCACGTGGCATCCTTCAGGAAGCTCTCCTCGGAGAGCACCCAGGCCGCCGACGCGGTGGGCGAGATGGCCCACTTATGTCCCGGTGCCAGCAGGTTCGATCCCGAGCCAACCAAGGCCAGGTCGAGGTAGTAACGCTTGTCGTACCCGAGGTGCGCGAACCAGGAGGCGTTCTGGCGGTAGACGGTGGTGTTCAGCCCGAACGTGTCGCGGTACTCGTACTCCCACCGAAGCTGGGTGTAGAGGTCGAACGCTTTCCACGAACGGGTGTAGTCCACGCTGCCGGCGAAGTTGAATTGCCGCGCCCAGTCCTGTATGGAGGCTCCCGTTCCCATCTCTCCGGGCTGTCCGCCGGTGTAGCGGGTGTAGAACGGTCCGTTCTCTCTCCACGTGGTGGCGTAGCCTCCGTACTCGAATAGCTTGCTGTGGTCCTCGATGATGAGCGAGGCGTTGTCGTACGAGAGGCGGAAGCTGGCGCCCAGTCCCTTCACGAAGCCCGAGAGGTCCTGCGACATGGTGAGGTCAGCGTAGAGGCTACGGGTGTGGTTCTTGGTGTAGGCGGCGCCTTGCGACTGCGCCACGGGGTTGAGTGTACCGTCCCAGGTGGCGTTGCCTCCCCACGCGCCGAGGTCGGTGCGTACGGGGAACGCCGCGGCGGGCAGCGAGTAGACCATGTCCCAGAGGTTGGCCGCGTTGCCCGGACGGCTCGACTCGGAGAGCACGCCCAGCAAGTTCAGCTTCAGCTTGGTGGTGGGGGTGAGGTCGATGTCGAGGTTGGTGCGGAGGTTGCCTCGCGAGTATTTGTCCTGCGTGGAGTAGCCTTCGTTCATGTTGGCGTTCTTGATGTATCCCTTGTCGGTCATCAGGCTCACCAAGGTGTAGTAGCGGAACTTGGTCCCGCCGCCCGAGAACTCGATGGTGTACTTATTGGTGGCGCCCGTATTCTTGAACGTCTCGTCCATCCAGTTCACGTTGGGGTAGAGGTAGGGATACATGGCGGAGGCTCCACCGTGTCCCGCGCCTTGGGCGAAGGCCGCCACCTCTTCGGGGGCGTAGCGTGCCGACAGTCCCTCGTAGCCGCGCGCCTCGTTCACGGCGGCGGCGTAAGTGCCCGCGTCGACAAACTCGGGCTTGCGTGCCTGGAAGTTGGTGAGGTGGTCGTAAGTGAACTTGATCTCCTTGGCTTGGTACTTGCCGCGCTTGGTGGTGATCAATATCGCACCGTTGATGCCTTTATAGCCGTACAGGGCCACGGCGGCGGCGTCCTTCAGCACGGAAACCGATTCCACCTCCTCGGGGCTGACCACGCTGATGTCGCGTTGCAGTCCGTCCACCAGCACCAAGGGCGCGCTGCTCGACGTGCTCTGCACGCCGCGTACGTAGAACGCCGGTTCCGCCTCCGAGTAGAGGCCGGCCTGCTGGAGCGACATCAGTCCCAGTCCCCAGCCGTAGAGCGACTGCGCGATATCTTTAGAGCCTCGCTTATTGAATTCTTCGTTGTAGGTCACGCCCACGGCGGCGGTCGACTCGTGGCGGCTGAACGTCCGGTTCGCCCCCACGTCGATGGCTTGCGCCTTGTAGCCCGTCGCCACGTCGACCGTGTCGGCGGCTTCCGGCACCCTATTTTGAGCGCCCACAGGCAGGCAGAGAGCAGCCAGCAAGGCGCTTATGAGTATTCTATTGTTTTTCATACTGTTCATATTCAAACGATTGTTTATCTTGTTTCGCCGTTACCATCCGGGGTTCTGGACCAGACCGTACGCTTTGTTGATCTCCGCTTGCGGGAAGGGCGAGAGGTACCACTTCGGATCGAAGCCGTACGACCACCACCGGCGGGGGATGTTATGTATCTGGAACTTCTCATAGGCGAAGTGCGTAGGTTGCAGGGCACCGCGGTTCTTATCGCCGTCGTTCCACTTGGTGTCGGTACGCTCGCCGTCCTCGTCCAAGCGGTAGATGAGCAGTCCGTGAAGAGGCTTCTCGAAGCGGTCGGCACGTTTGTAGCGTATGAGGTCGAAGTAGCGCGCGTCCTCCATACCCAGTTCGCACACCCGCTCGCGGAGCAGCTCCTCGAGCAGCGCGGCCTTGTCGGCCGTGAGGCTTTTGTCGGGGTTGCTCTCGGCCAGGCCGGGCAGTCCCACGCGGGCACGTACGATGTCTATCTGCTCGATGCATCCCGCCAGGTCGCCCCGCGCTTGCATCAGCGCCTCGCCGTACGTCAGGTAGAGGTCCGAGAGGCGGAGCGCCACCCACTGCGTGTATTGACGTTGGTACTCCACGCCGAGGAAGTACTTCATGTTGTCGTATCCCGTGGCGTAGTTGCCGGTCTCGTTGAGGCTGGCTTGGAGGGCATCGGCGCCGCCCACCCAGAGTTCGAAGGGCAGGCCGCTCATGGTGCCGGCCGTCCAGTCGAGCGATTGGGGCACGCCGTTGCAGCGTACCGTCTCGTACAGGCGCGGGTCACGCGTCAGCACGATGTCCGACAGGTTCTGCTCTCCTGGCTTGAATGTTCCGGTGAGGAACATCTCGTCGAGCCGTCCCTCGGCTTCCGTCTTCTCCCAGTTGAAGGGGGTACCGTCGCTCCAGGGGAACATCTCCACGTACTCTTGCGTGGGGGTGTACGAGTTGCGTCCGTTGGTACTCCACGAGTGCCACATGTAGGAACTGGAGTTGAAGGCGTCGCCCATCTGTACGCGTACCGAGTGTAGCACCTCCTTGCTGGCCAGCTTGATGTATCCCATGCGGTAGGCTTGGCGATACGCCTCGGGCGTGGCGGCGGTGGCTTGGTTCAGCTCGTAGAAGCCGTTCTGCTGCAGGGCGGTGAAGAACTCCTGGCAGGCTTGCAGGCATTTGTCCCAAAGGTCGGAACGGTAGCTGCCGTACCACACCAAGTGTTGTTCCTCGGCGTCGGACGTGCCTCCGGCATAGCCTTGCGCGTCGTTGAACAGCGGTGAGGCGGCGAATTGCCAGATCTTGCACTTCAGCGCCATGGCGCCGGCTTTCGTCCAGTGTCCCGTCTGCGTGGTGGCGTCGTTGCGATAGTCCCAAGGCAAGGCGCCCGAGTTGATGGCGTCGTCGAGCAACGATATCATGTAGTTGACGGTCTCCTCCACGGTGCCGCGAGGCATCTCGTAAGTTCCCTCCAAACCCGTGAACGAATTGTAGACCAGCGGCAGGCCGCCGTAGTGGCGGAACAGGTCGAAGTAGCGAGAGGCGATGAGGCATTTGGCCTCGGCCACGAGTCTCGCCTTCTCGGTGGCATCCATGCCCGGCACCCGATCGATATTCTCTAAGAAGAGCCAGCACCAGCGCACCACTTGCCACACCATCTCGCGGTCGTAGCCGAAGATGTTACCTCTTTGTCCCCCGAGGCTTGTCATTGTACCCACATAGTAGAGGTTATAGATCGCAGCTCCATTCCAGTGGATATGCCAACAGTCGGTCAAGGCGTCTTTCTTGCCGAGATAGGGGCTGGACGAATCGGGGATTCGTCCCTGTGAATCCGTATTATATGGAAGCCCGTAATATTGGCGGCCATAACAGGTGTTCAGGAACTGGCGGGCGTAGTCGGCGTTGTTGAACACTGTGTCGATGGTCGCATTACCGCCGGGAGGCTTATCGAGGAAAGCGTTTCCAAACTTGATCTCATCCACGCACGAGACGGAGGAAAGACTGATCAATATCCCCGCCAATGCGGCGATAAATCCTTTATTTCGTAACTTCATTGTTGTATCTCCTTTCATCTGTTAGAATCCTAATTTCAAACTCAACGTGTATGTCTTCGACAATGGGTACGAGGGGCTGTTGCTCGCACGTGTCTCGGGGTCTCCCCAAAGATACGGCGTAATGGTCCAGATGTTGTATCCGCTGAAAGCCAGTTGGCAAGTGGAAAGTCCCAAGTTCTTCATCAGAGGGAATTTAAAGTTATAGGCCACTTGGATTGTCTTCAAACGCAAGTACTTCGAGTCCTTCTCATACAGCGTGGACGTGGCGTAATTGTTAGCGGCGTTCTCCCATGTGGCACGCGGGTATTCCGCATTTTGCGAGGGATTATCGGATGTCCATGTATTGGTTAAGTGGTACGAGAGCAAGCCACCAGTCTTAGTGTCCGCCGCCGAGTAGAACGGTTGGCGGAACACGTCGGAGATCATGCGGCTCACGTTCCAAGCCGCCGTCCATTGCGTATTCACTTCCAGGTTCTTCCAACTGAATCCGAGATTGAGACCCGCCATGTATTCGGGATCATCAGTGAATCCGTAATCACGGCTCGAATCGTTGTTATCGATTTTCCGGTCGCCATTCAGATCGACGTAGACGGCATCCCCATTCTGTAGCACGACTTGGTGCACAGGGAACGGCCTATTGAACGTCTGTTCGTACAGTGCTGGCGTATTCTCGTCGTAATACCTCCAGAACAGATACTGGGGGCGCGAATCGATGCGATGTCCTTTCTCGTATTGGTATGCGTTCTCCATTGGGGCTTCTTGCATCTCGATAATCTTGTTCTGGTTATAGGAGAGATTCAAGTTGGCCCAATAACGGAAATCCTTTCCTATTTGGTCATTCCACTTCAAAGAAAGTTCCCAACCGTGACTATCCACGATACCTCCATTGACTACAGACGGAGTGAAGCCGAGCAGGGTTGGAGCGATGTAGGGAGTGACCAATATATCTTTCCGATGTTCTCTAAAGTACTCGAAAGTAGTTTTCAGTCGGTCGTTAAAGAAATTAATATCTATTCCATAGTTCTGCTTGAAAGCCTTTTCCCACGTCACGAGAGGATTGTTCTTAGAAACTTCTCTCGCACCCATGGACACTGTTCCGTTGTCAACTCCAAAGCCATATCCCCATGCATTATTATTGCTTGTGATGCGATTAGGTAAGTCTCCCAAGTTTACCCCATACGGATCGGGTATATACATAAATCGCGCCCCTCCGATTTTATCGTTACCTACTAATCCAAAACTGGCTCTGAGCTTGAGAAAACTGATCACTGATCTGGCGGGTTGGAAGAATTCTTCCTCACTCATCACCCATCCTACAGAACCAGCCGGGAACAAATCGAATCGTCTATCGGGAGCAAAATTCTCGGACCCATTGTATCCCATATTGAATTCGGCCATATAGCGGTTTTTCCAGTCGTACGTGGCACGAGCTACCAATCCCACGTATCCTCGAGGAATATCTGAATATTCGCGGGGATAATAATCTTTGGATTGATTGTAAAGCAGCAACGCGCCTACTGTATGATCATTGAATGTCCTGGAATAATCGAATCCTGTTTCCATATACCAACCACGATACTTTCCCGTTCCATAGCCATATACGACATCGGTATTTTCTCCCGATTTCCGATAACCTATCGTTCCATCGTCTAATAGCACAGGGCTATAATTAGCTACCGCTCCGCCTGTACCATCCTTATAGACCGTGAACTCACTGTGATACGATCCTTTCAATCTAAACTTCAGTCCTTTGGTCACGAAATCTAGCTTCTGGTTCAGCATGACGTCCATAGCCAATTCGTTTTTGCTTGTTCGCTGGAATCCGTTACCATAATATTGCATGCCATTTGCCCCCGTGAAAGGGAGTTGCACGCCATCGCTGTAATCAGTGGCGGTATTTACCAGCTTTCCATCCACAACGCCCGGGCTTGAGAAAGGAGTGGCCGCATACATATTGCGTATTAATCCGCCAGCTGCTTGGCTGGTACGAGGCTTGTCTGAATTACTCACATTGCCATTGATGTTGAACGACAAGGTCGTCGTTTTCGTCACGTCCATGTCCAAGTTGCTGCGGTAGTTGAAACGACGATATTGATAGCTCAACTTATATGGTAAGTTGAATTCGTTGAACATACCTCCTTGCGTATAGGCGCTTGCCGAGATAAAATAGCGCACTTTCTCCGTTCCTCCAGAGATATTCAGGCTGTGCTGGCTCTGCAACGTTAAGTCCTTCATGATATAGTCCGCCCATCGGGTATCTGGGAAGCGAATAGGATCGGAATGATCCCTAAATTTTTGCAAGACAGCTTCTGAGAACATCTCGCCAGTTCCATCATTTCGATTCATGGCATTATGAAAGGATGCATATTCGTATGAATTGGCTTGATCCACCATCTTGGTGGGCGTCACCGCACTTACAGAAGTACTGAATGTCACTTTCGCCTTTCCCTCTTTGCCGCGTTTCGTCGTAATCAAGATCACACCGTTCGCACCGCGGATTCCAAAAACGGCCGTAGCTGAAGCGTCTTTCAGGATACTGATGCTCTCTATTTCATTGGGATCGATTGTGGCCAGTACATTCACACCGTTGTCTTCGTCTAACTCACGTACCACACCATCAATCTGCACTAACGGGCTGGACATATTGAACGTTCCTTTGCCGCGAATCAATATGCTCGCCGCATCCGCACCCGGCTCGCCAGTGAACTGAACTGTTGTCAATCCAGCCATCTGTCCGCCCAGCACGTTGGATACCGAGCCGACGGATACGCGGGTGAGTTCGGTGCCTTTCACGCTGGCGATGGCGCCGGTCATGGTCACTTTCTTTTGTGTGCCGTAGGCCACTACCTCCACTTCGTCGAGGGTGGTGGCGTCTTCGGCGAGGGTGACGGTCATGCCGTCGCGGGCCGTCACGGTCTGGGCGACGTAGCCGATGAACGATATCCGCAGGCGTGTGCCGGGGCGCACGCTGAGCTTGAACCGCCCGTCGATGTCGGTGATGGTTCCCGTCGTCGCGCCATCGGCCACGACGTTGGCGCCGATCACCGGCTCGCCCGAGGCGTCGACCACCGTACCCGAGACGGTGCCCGCCTGTTGCGTGGCGTTCGTCCCTGCCCGCAGCGCCTGTCCGCCGCTCCATGCCGGCGCGAGCACCAGCAGGGAGAAGCAGAGGGCCAAAGGCAAAGTAGTCCTTCTTATAGAGTTCTCTTTATTCATAAGTATTGCGATAAGTGTCAGTATTTGGAGATTGATACCTATTCTCTCTCTTAGAACGCGAGCATGAAGCGGAACAGTCCATCTTGGCTACCTCGGTCGCGATAGGGGGTGAGCAAGGAACCGGCTGTCAGGTTATGCTGATAGACAATGGTGGTGTTGCGGTCGCGTTCCTTCGATGTCCAGTATGCCGTTCCGCCCAGGGCACCGCCCGTGATGAGCGCCGTGCCGAGAGCACCGCCTGTCTGCGTGTTGGCGGCGTTCAGCTTGGCGTTGACGGCGGCCAGGTTGGTGGTCAGCGTCTCGTACTCGCGGAGGGTGGGGATGAACCATCTGGAGGCTCCCTTGGGTGCGGGCACTTCCTCGCGGTAGGTGGTGATGAAGCTCATGGCCGAGTCGCAGGCGGTCGTCGAGGGCGACATCTCCATGAGCACGGTGTTGTTGTAGCCCAGGAAGCCGGGGTTGACGGTGCGGCCGATGTCGGTTATGAACTTGTCGCTCCAGTCGGGGTCGGAGGTGAACCAGGCGGCGAACTGCGAGGTGCTGGTCGAGGCGAAACGCACGTCGGTCACGCCATATCTCGTGGCATTGTCCATGGCCACCACCAATCCGTGCGTGGCGTTGGGATAGTCGCGACGCAGGGCGTCGTTGGTCTCGGTGTACGAGGCGTCGTCGGGCAATGCCGACGGTTGCGGGTTGCCCACGTAGAACACGATGCCTATGCAATCCTCCGGCACGGTCTCCTCATTGCCGCTCACGAGCTTACCGCTGGCGCAGTAGTAGTCGCCCACGGCCAGCGTGTAGGTGATACTCGTGGGATCGCTGATGACGTACTTCTTCGCCGTGCCGCTCTCGAGCGTGCCTTGCGCCGAGTACTCCATCTCGCTGGCTCCGGTGTAGGTACCCGCTATGGTATATGCCGTGGCGGGCTTCACCAATGCCTGGTAAGTCTCGGTGGTGGCGTCGTAGTAGGGCTGCATGGCGGTGCCGTTCATGGTGAACTCGCCCACGCTGACGTCCGACTGATAGTCTGCCATCCCGCCGTTGGTGAACGAGTAATTGATCTTGGGCATCTCGATCACGGCGAGGCTCATGCGGTGTTTCATCTGGAAGCTCACCTTGCCTTGCAGGCGTTCGCCCTGGGCGGCGCCCACGCTGGTCATGAGGTCGTACTGGGTGTAGTTGTCTCCGCTCTGGTCGGCGCCGATGGTCCAGTTGCTCACCACGGTCTCGAAGGGGTCGGAGAGGCTCGGGTCGGCGGTGTTCACCTTCGAGGGATCGATCGCCATCGTCGCCTGGTAGGGATAGTAGGCGAAGAACTGCATCTTGTTGAAGTCCGTGCCCTTGTATTCGATCACGTCGCCGTCCAGCTCCCACACGCCTTCGGTGTAGGTGAACTTGCGGTTGCTGATATCTTCGATCACCGCGCCGTTGCGTACGGCGAACACGCCGATGGCGTCGCCCTCGACGAAGGTGGTGGTGTATCCCGCGTCGGAGGCGCGGGTGGGGGTGATGTCCTTGAATCCGTTGTCGGATACGGTGAGCCGCAACGGCTGGATGTCGTCGGCCGCAGGAGCCGTCGGGTCTTCCTGCTGCGCGCACGAGGCGAGACCGAGCGTGGCGGCGAACATGAAGAGGGATATGTAATT
Organism: Mediterranea sp. (in: CFB group bacteria); assembly: GCA_031261785.1. Lineage (GTDB taxonomy): Bacteria > Bacteroidota > Bacteroidia > Bacteroidales > Bacteroidaceae > Bacteroides. The sequence continues at coordinate 20,399 of JAISIZ010000062.1, read as the reverse complement.
GTAGAACTTCATAGTCTTTCTATATTATAATAATGTATAGTACTGATTGAACTCTTTCTCGATGAGGGGGAAGCGAAGTTACGGCTTCACGGTAGGCGTGATGGTCTCCGTGGGGATGTCGCCCCACGATGGCGGGTTGGCTCCGGCGTCCGTTCCGGCGGGCGAAGGCTCGGGCACGAAGGTGCCGCCGTCCTGGTTGTTCCAAGGCATGATCTCCGATCCGGTGAGTTCGAGCACGATAGGTTCGTTGGAGTAGTTCTTCGCCGTCACGGTGTAGTTGTACGAATAGCCGCCCTTCAGCTCTGGCAGGTCGGCCAGCGGAATCTCCACCTTATAATAGATGCCGCGCATGCCGGCCTCGATGAGGAGCACGCGTTCGGTGAGCGTCTGCGGGAAGAGGATGGCGGTGAAGGTGTAGTTGTTCGCGGCGGTGAGCACCTGGTTGAGGTCGCGGGGTTTTTGCGGGATAGGGTTCTCGTCGGTACTCTCGGGATCCATCTCGTCGAGCGCGACCGCTCCCGTGTTGGGGTTGATGGTACCGTGTTGGCGCGTGCCCACGATGTAGCAGTCGATGTCCGTCAGCTCCACGCCGGCGTCGGCCTGGAAGGTGAGCATGACGCGGCTCATCTTATGGTTGAAGGTGAGCTGCACGTTGGGGTTGTCGCGGTTGGCGGTGGCCGACGCGTAGAGGAAGTCGAGCTTGGCGCGTCCCTCCTCGGTGGCGTTGTTCTCCGACGAGGTGACCACTTGCTGCGCGGCCAACTCCACGCCGTCGCTACCCATATAAGGATAGTAGGCACTCACGGCGTACTCTTCCGAGCCGAGCAGCCACACCTCGTGGGTGTTGTCCACGGCGTAGAAGGCGTGCGTTTCCGGTCCTTCATAGCGATATTGGATGTTCACTTGCTTGGGTCCGCAGGTGATACCGAGGCTGTCGCCTGTTTCCCATGTCACTCCCGACACGCGGGTACTTCCGTTCAGGTTATCGTCGCCCTGAGGATTCACCACGGCGCTGAATGTCACCTTGGTCCCCTGGTCGCCGGCGAACTTGTAGTCGCCTTCCTTGATGTCGTTGTCGCATCCCGCGAAGAGAAGCGACGCGAAAGCCAGCGCCAGATAGCTGCCTTTCATCATCTTCTGATGTTTTCTCGAATCGTTTTTCATACCTTGGTTAATATAATGAATATATAGTTTTTCATACTGTTCTTCTTGAACGGAGTGAGGGAAATAGTTCGCACGCGAAATATATCCGCGAATCTACGCAAGAGCGGGACGCTAAACAATGGAGATGCGTACATAAGCATGGAATTTTTCGCCTGGTGTACGATTTTCCATGTATATGTACGCATTTCCATTCCCTGAATCAGGGGAATACCCTACTTTAGCGGATGAAAAGAACAAGAGTGTGAAACTTCACCATCCATCCCTACGAAAATGAAACAGATCTACATCCGCGTCGCCGTCGGCATCTGGCTCGCGACGGCACTGCTCACTTCCTGCGCCGAGCCGGGAACGGTAACCAAGGAGTTCGACTGGGGGCCGCTGCCCCAACGGCCCGACCTCTCGTGGGTTGCCCACGTAGGCAGCCGCGTCGCGCCCGACGAAAATGGACGAACCTGGCTGGCCAACGACTTCGGCGCCGTGGCCGACAGCACCGTGCTCAGCACCGAGGGCATACAACGTGCCATCGACAGCTGTGCCGTAGCCGGAGGCGGACGGGTGACGTTGATGCCCGGACGATACCTCATCGGCGCCCTATTCGTGAAAAGTGGAGTCGACCTTCACGTCGACAAAGGGGTGACGCTACTGGCCGCCACCGACCTCAGCCACTATCCCGAGTTTCCCTCGCGCGTGGCGGGCATAGAGATGGAGTGGCCGTCGGCCGTCATCAACATCGTAGGCGAGCGGGGCGCCGCGGTGAGTGGAGCCGGCACCATCGATTGCCGGGGCGAGGTGTTCTGGGAGAAGTACTGGCGCATGCGCAAGGAGTACGAGGCCAAGGGACTGCGATGGATCGTCGACTACGACTGCAAGCGCGTGCGGGGCATACTGGTGGAGAACAGCGCCGACATCACCCTCAGCGATTTCACCCTCCTGCGCACCGGCTTCTGGGCTTGCCAGGTGCTCTACTCCGAGCACTGCACCATCAGCGGGCTGACCATCAACAACAACGTCGGCGGACACGGTCCCAGCACCGACGGCATCGACATCGACTCGTCCAACGACATACTTATCGAGCGTTGCGACGTGGACTGCAACGACGACAACATCTGCATCAAGGCGGGACGCGACGCCGACGGACTGCGTGTCAACCGCCCGACCGAGAACGTCGTCGTCCGCCACTGCGTGGCACGCAAGGGCGCCGGCCTCATCACCTGCGGCAGCGAGACCTCTGGCGGCATACGCAACATCCTGGGGCACGACCTCCAAGCCATCGGCACCTCCACCGTGCTGCGCCTCAAGAGCGCCATGAACCGGGGCGGCGTGACGGAGAACATCTACATGACCCGTGTCAAGGCCGAGAATGTCCGACAACTACTCGCCGCCGACCTCAACTGGAACCCCAACTACAGCTACAGCACGCTGCCGGCCGACTACGAAGGACAGCCCCTACCCGACCACTGGCAGGTGATGCTCACCCCCGTCAGCCCACCCGAGCGGGGCTATCCCCACTTCCGTAACGTCTATCTCTCGCACGTCGACGCCGACGAAGTGGGCGAGTTCGTCTCCGCCGCGGGATGGAACGACTCTCTTCGCTTAGAGAATTTCTACCTCTATCGCATCGACGCCACCACCGACAATCTGGGGCAAGTCAAGCTCACCCGCAACTTCAACCTCACCAACGTCACGCTGCGCATCAGCGAGTAATCGTAAAGAGCTTTGGCGCGACAGTAGCGAGGAAGAGCCGGCAGTTCATCCACGTGTGTCCACCCGTGGAATAGAACGTCTCGTGCTTCACCCGCTCGGCATCGAGCTTCCCGGCGAGCGCCTTGGAACCCTCGTACAGGCCGTCGTCCTTGCCGCAGCCTATCCAGAGCAGCTTGAGCGTGCGCAGCTTCTCGGGCGAGGCGTAGACGTCGGCGAAGTCCTTGTCGATGCCTTGCGGGAATACGGCGGGAGCCATGGGGCAGACGTAGGCGAACTCCTCCGTACGCGACAGTCCGGCGCCCAACGCCTGCCGTCCGCCGAGCGAGAAGCCGGCGATGGCCCGGTTGTCGCGTCCTGTCTTCGCGCGATAACGGCTCTCGACGTAGGGGATGATCTCGAGCAGCAGCTCGTCGGTGAACAGCCGGGTGCCCATGAGGTCCATCTTCGTCGACGGGTCTTTCTTCATCAGCGCGGGATAGGGGTTGGCGTAAGGCATCACGACGATCATCGGCTCGGCCTTGCCCGCGGCGATGAGGTTGTCGAGGATGTAGTTCACGCGGCCCACCTTGTACCACGTCTCGTGCGTGTCGGTCATGCCGTGGATGAGGTAGAGCACGGGGTAATTCCTGGCCGCGTCGTCGGTATAGCCGGGCGGGGTGTAGACGAGCAACGGACGCTCGAGGCCGAGCTGGCGGGAGTGGTAGAAGGCGTAGGTCACCTTGCCGTGCGGCACGTCTTGCAGGTCGTGCGTGGCGGGTGTCTTGCCCCGCACGTCGACGAGGCTGGCCTTGAAACGCTCGTTGGGGAAGATGTCGACATTGTTAGGGTCGGCCACGGCGGTACCGTCGACCACGAAGTTATAGGGATAGATGTCGGGCTTCACCTTTCCCGTGGTGACGCTCCAAAGGCCCTTCTCGTCCTTGGCGAGGGAGAGGTTCTTGTCGAGGAACTGTCCGGCAAGCTCCACCCGCGTGGCGTTGGGAGCCGAGAAGCGGAAGGTGACGGTACCGTCGGCGTTCACCTGCGGGGAGATGACGCGTGGGGGGAAGCGGAAGGCGGGACGAGGGGCACGGGCGGCGGAGGTGTCGGACGCGGCGGGGCGCGGCGTGGCGAAGGTCTGCGCCGTGATGGCGATCGGCGCGAAGGCCATCCACAGGATGAGTATGGAATGCTTGTTCTTCATTGTTTCGGGATGTGGTGGGTTAGTAATTGCCGGCGCGGAACAGGCGTTGGAATGTCTCGTGCAGGTATAGCTTGGCGTTCATCCAGGTGTGTCCGCCGGTACTGATGAAGTCGATGTGGTTGACGCGATGCTTTGTCAGCGTGGCGCTGAACTGCGTGGCCATCCGGTAAAGGAAGTCGGTGTTGCCCACGCCGGTCCATATCAGCTTCATCTCGCGGTTGGTCTTGTCGGGATCTTCGTAGATGTTCTTGAAGTTCTTCTCGAAATCGTCCGTCCCTATGCCCGAGGCGTAGGAGCATACCCAAGCGAACTTGTCGGTGTGCGTCAGTCCGTTGCGCAAGGCTTGTCCACCTCCGCGCGAGAATCCGCCGATGCCTCGTCCCAGCCGGTTGTCGACGGTGCGGTAGTTCTTGTCCACGAAGGGAATGATGTCTTCCATCAACTCCTTGCCGAAAAGGTCGACGCGGGGCATCTCGCTGGTGGGCGGGAAGTAGGCGGCGGGATTGCCGTAGGGCATCACGATGATCATCGGTTCGGCCTTGCCCGCGGCCAGCAGGTTGTCCATGATGAAGTTGGCGCGTCCCACCTTGAAGTACACCTCCTCGGTGTCGGTGGTTCCGCTGATGCAATAGAAGACGGGGTAGCGGCGGTCGCCATGCGCGTCGTATCCCGGTGGGGTGTAGACGACGAGTCGTCCGGTGGCGCCTATGGATGGCGCGTCGTACATCACGTACTCCACGTTGCCGTGCGGCACGTCGAGTATGGAGTAGACGGAAGGAATGGTGTCGGGCACCTCTACCATGCTGCCCTTGAAATGCTCGTTGGGGAAGCAGTCGGGATTACCGGGATCCATCACGCGGAGGCCGTCGACGAGGAACTCGTATGGATACATGTCGGGATCTACGGGTCCCACGGTGGCGCTCCACACGCCGTCGGCGTTCTTGGTCATGGCATACGGTTCGGCGGCGAACTGCGTGTTGAGCTTCACCTCCTTGGCGTGCGGCGCCAGGTAGCGGAAGGTGATGGTGCGGTCGGCGTGCACCTCGGGCGAATGGGTGTTGATCCACCTCCTGCCGGCGGAGGGTTGCGCCACGCAGTAGTTGGCGGCGACCAATGCGAGGAAGACGGAAAGGAAAATGTTGCGTTTCATAGGCATGTTACTGGATTACGTTTTTAATTCATATCGCCACAAAGATACGCGAAATCTTCGTAGCCAGCCCTATAATCTCCGAATACTTGCCCCGCAGGTACCAGATCGTGACGACGACACTTACGCCCGAAGTCGGTTGGGCGATTATACCCGAACAGCATATCATCCTCTCTCACCTACAAGAAGTTTTCGCAAACACCCCCTACGCGCTACCGAAATGCCTTGTCCAGCGGCTATGGCTTGCGCAAGGGGGAGAAGCGCGCGTCCCATGCCGTTGAAACAGTTGTCCCACGGGCTTGGGACGTTTTTCCCGCGGGCATGGGACGTTTGTCCCACGGGCTTGGGACAGTTGTCCCATGCCCGTGGGACACCGCGGTCTCGCAAGCGGTGATTGGACGGCTACCGGGGAGCGCGCGCCGGAAGGGTTGGTGGATAGACATGGGCTTCATATCCGCGGACTTTCGCCTACGAGCCTGAATTTTTCCTAAAAAGCGTATTACGTTAGGAGTAATTAAGTATCTTCGCGGAGCGAAAGAACAGGTATAGCGACAAAGAACAAATAACAAGAACAATAACAAAATCTTTGTTTTAATATTCAAATAAACTATGGCAGTTAAAAAAGAAAAACTCTTCTCCGAATTTCCACCCGTCTCGACCGAGGAATGGATGGAAAAGGTGACGGCCGACTTGAAAGGAGCCGACTTCGAGAAGAAACTCGTTTGGAAGACAAACGAAGGATTCAAGGTGCAACCCTTCTACCGTATGGAAGACCTGGAAGGGCTGAAGACCACCGACGCCCTCCCTGGTGAGTTTCCCTACCTGCGGGGCACGAAGAAGGACAACAACGAGTGGCTCGTGCGCCAGGACATCCGCGTGGAATGCCCCAAAGCGGGCAACGCCAAGGCACTCGACATCCTGAACAAGGGCATCGACTCGCTCGGACTGCACGTGAGCGCGAAGGACCTGAACGCCGAATACATCGAGACGCTGCTCGACGGCATAGACCCCCAATGCGTGGAGCTGAACTTCTCGACCTGCCAAGGGCACGTGGTGGAGCTGGCCCAATTGCTGGCGGCCTACTTCGAGAAGAAAGGCTATGACGCCAAGAGACTACGAGGTTCCATCAACTACGACTATTTCGACAAGATGCTGACCCGAGGCAAGGAGAAAGGCGTCATGGTACAGACCGCCAAAGCGCTGATGGACGCCGTGCAGCCCCTGCCGCTCTATCGCGTGCTGGGCGTCAACGCCCTCTCGCTCAACAACGCCGGCGCCTACATCTCGCAAGAGCTGGGCTATGCCCTGGCTTGGGGCAACGAGTACATGGACCAGCTCACCGAGGCCGGACTGCCCGCCGCCGCCGTAGCCAAGAAGATCAAGTTCAACTTCGGCGTCAGCTCCAACTACTTCCTCGAGATCGCCAAGTTCCGCGCCGCGCGCCTGCTGTGGGCCAACATCGTGGCGTCGTACCCCACGCAATGCCTGCGCGACTGCGAGAACAAAGGCGCCAACGGCGAATGCCGCTGCGCCGCCAAGATGGCCGTGCACGCCGAGACGTCGACCTTCAACCTCACCCTGTTCGACGCCCACGTCAACCTGCTGCGCACGCAGACCGAGGCCATGAGCGCCGCCCTGGGAGGCGTGGATTCCATGACGGTGACACCGTTCGACAAGGCTTACGAGACTCCCGACGACTTCTCGGAGCGCCTCGCCCGCAACCAGCAACTGCTGCTCAAGGAAGAGTCGCACTTCGACAAGGTGATCGACCCTGCCGCCGGATCCTATTACATAGAGACACTCACCGCCTCCATCGCCAAGCAAGCCTGGGAACTCTTCCTCGCCGTCGAAGAGGCCGGAGGATTCTACGCCGCCCTGAAAGACGGAACGGTACAGGACGCCGTGAACGAGAGCAACAAAGCCCGCCACAAGGCCGTGGCACAACGCCGCGAGATCCTGCTCGGCACCAACCAATACCCCAACTTCAACGAACTGGCCAACGGCAAGCAACCCGTGGAGGCGAAATGCTGCTGCGGCGGCACAGCCGAAACAGGCGTGCGCACACTGCTGATGGACCGCGCCTCCAGCGAGTTCGAGGCACTGCGCCTGCAGACCGAGGCATCGGGCAAACGTCCCAAAGCCTTCATGCTCACCATAGGCAACCTCGCCATGCGCCAAGCCCGCGCGCAGTACGCCTGCAACTTCCTGGCCTGCGCCGGATACGAGGTGATCGACAACCTTGGCTTCGACACCGTCGAGGCGGGAGTGGACGCGGCGATGGAGGCCAAGGCCGACATCGTGGTCATCTGCTCGAGCGACGACGAGTACGCCACCTACGCCATACCGGCGTTCAAGGCGCTCGACGGACGCGCGATGTTCATCGTGGCCGGCAATCCCGCTTGCGCCGACGAGCTGAAAGCGGCCGGCATCGAGAACTTCATCCACGTACGCGTCAACGTGCTGGAGACCTTGAAAGAGTATAACGCCAAACTATTGAAGTAAAGATGAAAGATTTTAAGCACATTGATATATATGCCGCTTTCCAACCCGCCAACGGCGCGGAGTGGCAGAAAGCCAACGGCATAACGGCCGACTGGAAGACACCGGAACACATCGAGGTGAAGCCGGTGTACACCAAAGAGGATCTCGAAGGGATGGAACACCTGCGGTACGCCGCCGGCGAGGCACCCTACCTCCGCGGACCCTATTCGACGATGTACGTCATGCGTCCGTGGACCATCCGCCAGTACGCCGGATTCTCCACCGCCGAGGAATCGAACGCGTTCTATCGCCGCAACCTGGCCTCGGGACAGAAAGGACTGTCGGTAGCCTTCGACCTCCCCACGCACCGCGGCTACGACCCCGACAACGAGCGCGTGGTAGGCGACGTGGGCAAGGCGGGTGTCTCCATCTGCTCGCTCAACAACATGCAGACGCTCTTCGACGGCATACCGCTCAACAAGATGTCGGTCTCCATGACCATGAACGGAGCCGTGCTCCCCATCATGGCCTTCTACATCAACGCCGGACTGGAACAAGGCGCCAAGCTCGAGGAGATGGCCGGAACCATACAGAACGATATCCTCAAGGAGTTCATGGTGCGCAACACCTATATCTATCCGCCCGCATTCTCGATGAAGATCATCTCCGACATCTTCGAGTACACCTCGAAGAAGATGCCGAAGTTCAACTCCATCTCCATCTCGGGCTACCACATGCAGGAAGCGGGCGCCACGGCCGACATCGAGCTGGCCTACACGCTGGCCGACGGACTGGAGTACCTCCGTGCCGGCGTCAACGCCGGACTGGACATCGACGCCTTCGCCCCGCGCCTCTCGTTCTTCTGGGCCATCGGCACCAACCACTTCATGGAGATCGCCAAGATGCGTGCCGCGCGCATGCTCTGGGCCAAGCTCGTGAAACGCTTCAACCCCAAGAACCCCAAGTCGCTGGCCCTGCGCACGCACTGCCAGACGTCGGGATGGTCGCTCACCGAGCAAGACCCCTTCAACAACGTGGGACGTACCTGCATCGAAGCCATGGCCGCCGCGCTGGGACATACGCAGTCGCTGCACACCAACGCCCTTGACGAGGCCATCGCCCTGCCCACCGACTTCTCGGCACGCATCGCCCGCAACACGCAGATCTACATCCAGGAGGAGACCTACGTCTGCAAGAACGTCGACCCCTGGGGCGGTTCCTACTACGTGGAGACGCTGACCGACGAGCTGGCGCGCAAGGCATGGGAGCACATCGAGGAGGTCGAGAAGCTGGGAGGCATGGCCAAGGCCATCGAGACCGGCATCCCCAAGATGCGCATCGAAGAGGCCGCCGCACGCACCCAAGCCCGTATCGACAGCGGTGAGCAGACCATCGTAGGCGTGAACAAGTATCGCTTAGAGAAGGAAGCGCCCATCGACATCCTCGAGGTGGACAACACCGCCGTGCGCAACGAGCAGACCGAGCACCTGAAGTGGCTGCGCGCGCATCGCGACCAGGCCGCCGTGGACAAGGCGCTCGAAGCCATCACCCGGTGCGTGGAGACCCGCGAGGGCAACCTGCTCGAGCTGGCCGTGGAGGCCGCGCGCGTACGTGCCACGCTGGGCGAGATCTCCGACGCGTGCGAGAAAGTGGTGGGACGTTACAAAGCAATCATTAGAACCATATCAGGCGTGTATTCAGCAGAAAGCAAAAACGACGCGGACTTCAGGCAGGCTTGCGAGCTGGCCGAGAAGTTTGCCAAGAAAGAGGGTCGCCGCCCGCGTATCATGGTGGCGAAGATGGGGCAGGACGGTCACGACCGCGGCGCGAAGGTGGTAGCCACCGGATATGCCGACTGCGGCTTCGACGTAGACATGGGACCGCTCTTCCAAACGCCGGCCGAAGCGGCCCGCGAGGCCGTAGAGAACGACGTGCACGTAGTGGGCGTTTCGTCGCTCGCCGCGGGGCATAAGACCCTGATCCCCCAGATCATCGAGGAGCTGAAGAAGCTCGGCCGCGAGGACATCGTCGTCATCGCCGGCGGTGTCATCCCCGCGCAGGACTACGACTTCCTGTACAAGGCGGGCGTAGCGGCCATCTTTGGTCCCGGCACCTCGGTGGCGAAAGCCGCCTGCCAGATCCTCGAGATACTGATGGACGAAGAATAGCTCAACAAGGCAATTATAGACTTAATCGGTCAATAATTCTTTCATTGGAATTAGAGACGTTTGAAGAGCGCGGCCCGCGAAGGTCGCCTCTTCTTTTTTTGCCGCGCGCGGACACTCGCGGCTACAAAATAGATTCGTATCTTCGCGCCATCAAGTACATATTAAGAAAACGATATGAAGAAAAACAAGAGAATGTGGCTGGTAGCGAGCTTACTGCTCGCGTCGGTCCTGCCGTCGACGGCGGCCAAGGTGGACACGCTAATGGTGCGAAGTCCCTCGATGAACAAGGCGGTACAAGTGGTTGTAGTGGTGCCCGACGCGGCGGGAAGGAAGGGAGCGAGTGAGTTTCCCGTGGTGTACCTGCTGCACGGATACGGCGGCAACGCCACGTCGTGGATCGCGCTAAAGCCCGGCCTGAAGCGCATCGCCGACGAGAAAGGACTGATATTCGTCTGTCCCGACGGACGGAACAGCTGGTACTGGGACAGCCCGCGCGACCCCTCGTATCGCTACGAGACCTTCGTGAGCACGGAACTGGTGCGCTACGTCGACACCCACTACCCCACCGCCGCCAAGCGGGAGGCACGCGCCATCACCGGCCTTAGCATGGGCGGGCACGGCGCGCTGTGGCTCGCCTTCAGGCATAAGGAAACCTTCGGCGCCTGCGGAAGCACCAGCGGCGGGGTGGATATACGCCCCTTCCCGCAAAACTGGGAGATGGCGAAGCAGCTGGGCGAGTACGTAGCCAACCAAAAGGTATGGGACGAACATACGGTAACCAACCAGCTGGGACGCGTCGCCCACGGCGACCTGGCCATCATCATCGACTGCGGGGAGGACGACTTCTTCCTCGAGGTGAACAAGGAGCTGCACCAACGCCTATTGGCACGGGGCATCGACCACGACTTCATCACCCGTCCCGGCGGACACAACGGTCCCTACTGGCAAAACGCCATCGACTACCAACTGCTGTTCTTCGAGAAATACTTCGGACGGAGGGACAGAATAGCGGAAGCCAGGAGATAAAGTTTAGGCACGGATTTCATGGATTCCGCTGCCCTCGCGATAATAACAGCGTAATCCGTGAAACCCGTGCCTAAACTTCATTCAGCGGGCGGTCAGTCTCTTCTACCCATGAAAATCATGATGTAGTAGATGAGCGTGGCCAGCGAGCCAAGCGCGGCGACTACATACGTGTAGGCGGCGGAGCGAAGGGCGCTCTCGGCCTGCGAATGGTTGTAGGAGTTGGTGATGCCCGAGCCGCTCAGCCATACCAACGCGCGCTTGCTGGCGTTGATCTCCACCGGCAGCGTGATGAAGCTGAAGAGCGTGGTGGCGGCGAAGAGGATAATGCCAAACAGCAGCAACTGCGGGAAGACATTGAGCAGGAGGATGCCGCCCAGCAGCACCCACGTCATGATGGACGAGGCGAAACTCACCACGGGCACCAAGGCGCTACGCATCTTCAGCGGGGCGTACATACGGGCGTGCTGCACGGCGTGTCCACACTCGTGCGCCGCCACGGCGGCGGCCATGATGCTGTTGCTCTCGTACACCCCCTCGCTGAGGTTCACCGTCTTGTTGGCGGGGTTATAATGGTCGGTCAGCCGACCTTGCACGTGCGTCACCTTGACGTCGGTGATGCCGTTGTCGGCCAACATCTTTCGGGCTACGTCGGCACCGGTCATGCCATTGCCCGTAGCGATCCGCGAGTACTTTTTGAACTTGCTTTGCAGGTTGGCCTGTACCAACCAGCTCACCAGAGCTATGCCCCCGAACAGGATCCAGGGGAATATCCCCATTCCGCCGCCCGCATAGGTGTACATCATCATCGTTATCATTGTTCTTTCTGTTTTTAGGGTTTATACTATTAAGGTTGAGCAAATACCTTGCCAAAAATAAGGGGAACCGGACGATAAGCCCGCGGTTCGTCTCTCTATTTAGGAAGAATTAGCTAAAAGCACGTCACTCCAAGGTGAGTTCCACCACGTAGTCGATCTCCTTCGGTACCTCGGGGAAGTCGAGCAGCAGCCCCGTCTTCGTCTTCGTCATCTTCACGGGCGACTTGTCCTTGAAGAGCGAGGCCCGCTTCACCTTCTGCGTGAGCGGCAGGAAGAGCGAGCGGTCCTCGAGGTTGAGGATATGCACGTAGAGCTTGTCACCCTTGCGCGTCGTCACGCCCCAGTCGTGGGGGGCCACCAGTCCGCCCCGCGTGCCGTAGATGGTCTCGCCGTAGACGGCCATCCACTCGCCCATCTCCTTCATACGTCGCACGGCCGTCTCGGGCAGGTTGCCGTCGGGTTGCGGGCCGATGTTCATCAGCAGGTTGGCGTTCTTGCCGGCGGCTCTCACTAAGTAGTGGATCAGTGTCTTGGTCGATTTATAATTCTGGTCCGTAATCTTGTATCCCCACATGCCGTTCATCGTCTCGCAAGTCTCCAGCGGAAGCTGGCTGACTTCCTGTCCGGAGTATCCGGCCTTGTTCTCTCCGGGGAGGTCACGCTCGAAGATCTGTATGTCCTCGCCCGGGTTGGGCGCGTGGTGATGGTTGTTGCCCACCAAGCAGGAAGGTTGCAGGCGGTGTATGAGGGCGTACTGCTCGGGAAGTTGCCAGTCGAAGCCGGGATTCTGGTCCTGGTCCCACACGCCATCGAACCAGATGGCGCCGATGGGGCCGTAGTTGGTGAGCAGCTCGGTGAGCTGGTTGTTCATGAAGCGGTAGTAGCTCGCCCAGTCGCCTTTCGGGTTGGGCCGGCCGGTTCCCCGTCCGGTGCGACCGCGGGGATAGTCCTCGCGCGACCAGTCGGCATGCGAATAGTAGAGGTGCAGCTTGATGCCCTGCCTGGCGCAGGCGGCGGCCAGCTCGCCCACGATGTCGCGGGCGAAAGGCGTGTCCTTCACCACGTTGAAGTCGGAGAACTTGGTGTCCCACATCGAGAAACCTTCGTGGTGCCGACTGGTGAAGCAGATGTACTTGGCACCCGAGGCCTTGATCTGCGCCACCCACTTGTCGGCGTCGAACTTGGAGGGATAGAATCCTCCGGCCAGCTTGGCATACTCCTTGTAATTCAGGTTGTTGTTGGTCATGGTCCACTCGCCGGTGGCGAGCATGGCATACAGTCCCCAATGGAGGAAGATGCCGAACTTATTGTCCCGGAACTCTTCCCGAGCCTTGAGGTTGGCCTCCGTGGGCTGGTAAGCCGACTGGGCGAACAGCCCCGTCGACAAGCACAGCAACAGCAAGATAGAAAAATAACGTGTTCTCATCGCGATACTCATTTAAACTGCTTATCTCCAATAGCCCGGCGACGTGCGCAACCTACGGAGGCGCACGGGAGCGGCCGACGATACCCGGCAGCAAGCTGCCGGGCTATTAAGGAGGCACCCCGCCGGGGTGCAGACTTGCCCGAAGGAGATAAGCCGATCATTTATTTCTTAATTTTTAATTTTCAATTTTTAATTCCTCATTCCTCCTGGTATCGCTCCACGGTCTGTTCCCTATCGGGTCCCACGGAGACGATTTGCACAGGCACGCCGAGCTGATCCTCGAGGAAGGAGAGGTAGTTGTTGAACTCCTCGGGAAACTCGTCTTCGCTGCGCATGGCGCTCATGTCGGTCTGCCATCCAGGCAGTTCGGCGTAGATGGGTTCCACGCCCTCGGTGATGTCGTAGGGGAAGTGCTCCACCTCCTCGCCGTCGATGCGGTAGGCCACGCAAGCCTTGATGGTGTCGAAGGTGTCGAGCACGTCGCTCTTCATCATGATGAGCTTGGTGACACCGTTGATCATCACGGAGTAGCGCAAGGCCACCAGGTCGATCCACCCGCAGCGGCGCTTCCGTCCGGTCACGGCCCCGAACTCGTGCCCTATGGCGCCGATGCGCTCGCCGACCTCGTCGGTCAGCTCCGTGGGAAACGGTCCCGCTCCCACGCGGGTGCAGTACGCCTTGAAGATGCCGTACACCTCGCCCACGCGGTTGGGCGCCACGCCCAGCCCGGTGCAAGCGCCGGCGCTCACGGTGTTGGAGGAGGTGACGAATGGGTAAGAGCCGAAGTCGATGTCGAGCATCGTGCCTTGCGCGCCTTCGCAGAGCACGCTCTTGCCGCTGGCCAGCAGGTCGTTCACCTCCTGCTCGCTGTCGACGAGGTGGAACTGCTTCAGGTATTCGATGCCTTCCATCCATTCCCTCTCCAGGCCGGCGAGGTCGTAGGCGTAATCCAAACCCTTCAGTATCTGTTCGTGGCGTGCCTTGGCGGCGGCGTATTTCTCGTCGAACCGGTGCAGGATGTCGCCCACGCGCAGGCCGTTGCGACTCACCTTGTCGGTGTAGGTGGGGCCTATCCCCTTGCCGGTGGTTCCCACCTTGGCGTCGCCCTTGGCGGCCTCGTAGGCGGCGTCGAGCAGGCGGTGCGTGGGGAGTATGAGATGCGCTTTCTTCGAGATGTGGAGCCGTTCCCTGAGTGGGTGGCCCGATGCCTCGAGCGCCTCGGCCTCGGCCTTGAAGAGGGCGGGATCGAGCACCACGCCGTTGCCGATGATGTTGACCTTATCGCCTTGGAAGATGCCGGAGGGAATGGAGCGCAACACGTACTTCTGTCCGCCGAACTCGAGCGTATGCCCGGCATTTGGACCGCCCTGGAAGCGGGCTACGACGTCGTAGCGGGGAGTGAGCACGTCGACGACTTTTCCTTTCCCTTCGTCGCCCCATTGCAATCCTAATAGAATGTCTACTTTCATTTTTCTTTCTTATGAGTGATGTTTCCTGTTTTCTTTTTCTTCTTGTTGGCTCGCTCGCACTTGCCGCACACGCCATATATATATAAGGAGTAGTGCGAGAGCTGGAAGCGGCTGAGCTTCGTGTTCTCGATGGCCCGTTGCAGCTCCTCGTTCTGGAACTCGGTGACCTTGCCGCATTGGGTGCAAATCTGGTGGTGGTGTGTCTCGCGGTTGTACGACTTCTCGTACTGCGAGGAGTTGCCAAACTGGTGCTTGATGACCAACCGTGCGTCGATGAGCAGGATGATGGTGTTGTAGAGGGTGGCACGGCTCACCCGGAAGTTCTGCTGCTCCATCATGCGTAGATAGAGCGAGTCGATGTCGAAGTGCCCGTCGATGGAATAAATAGTGTCGAGTATGGCAAACCGCTCGGGCGTCTTCCGATGTCCTTTCGCGGTGAGGTATTCCGTAAAGATCTGCTTCACGGTATCCTTAACATTTTGATTTTCCATTGTCTGCCCGAATTAGCGCGAGCAAAGTTAGCCCTTTTTTATAGAACGCAAAAAGAAAGGAGGAGAAAATAGTGAAGAGCGGTTAGTGATTAGTGATTAGCGGGGAACTCACCACAGAGGACACAGAGTTGCACAGAGTTTTTAACTTACTCCGCCACGGAGAGCGAGGAGATATTAATTTAAAAACTCTGTGCTACTCTGTGTCCTCTGTGGTGTCTCCCCCCGCTAATCACTAATCACTAATCACTATTTATAGTACGCCAGCTCTTCCTTGTCGAGGTTGTGGATGAAGGCGGAGTGTTTCTCCACTTCGGCCTCGGCGTAGTTGAGGTAGACGTGGGCGGACTTGGCGAACAGCTCGGGCGAGCGGCTGGCGTCTTGCAGCAGGAGGTGGCACATGATGCAGTCGGCGGCCATCTCCATCAGTCGGCGAGCCACGAAGTCGAGCAGTTCCTGGTCCTGCGCCTCCTTCACGGCGGTGGTGGCGGCCTCGAACTTGTCGGCCATCTTCTTCAGGCGGGAGAGCAAGAGTTCCATCTCGGGCGAGCAAGGCGTGGCCTCGAACTCGCGGATGGTGGCCAGGTAGGAACCGTTGGTGACGTAGCGGATGGCGGCCACCGTCTGCAGCTGCGTGGTGCCCTCGTAGATGCTGGTGATGCGCGCGTCGCGGTAGATGCGCTGGCAGGCGTAGTCCATCATAAAGCCCGATCCGCCATGAATCTGTATGCTGTCGTAAGCGTTCTGGTTGGCGTATTCGGAGTTCATGCCCTTGGCCAGCGGCGTGAGGCTGTCGGCCAGCTTGGAGTAGCGTTTCTGCTCCTGCCGTTCCTCGGGCGTGAGCTTACGCTCGCGGGCGATGTCCTCCAGCGCCTTGTAGATGTCCACGTAGCGGGCGGTCTGGTAGAGCAGGGCACGGCCGGCGTCGAGCTTCGCCTTCATGATGGAGAGCATGTCGTACACGGCCGGGAAGTCGATGATGACCTTGCCAAACTGGCGGCGCTCCTTGGCGTAGGCCAGCCCTTCGTTGTAGGCGGCCTGGCACAGGCCTACCGACTGCGCGGCGATGCCCAGCCGGGCGCCGTTCATGAGCGCCATCACGTACTTTATCAGTCCGAGCTTACGCTCGCCGCACAGCTCGGCGCGGGCGTTCTTGTACACCAGCTCGCAGGTGGGCGAGCCGTGGATGCCCAGCTTATGCTCGATGCGGCGAACGTCGACGCCACCCTGGCGCTTGTCGTAGATGAACATGGAGAGTCCGCGTCCGTCGCGCGTGCCCTCTTCGGAGCGAGCCAGCACGAGATGGATGTCCGAGTCGCCGTTGGTGATGAAGCGTTTCACGCCGTTGAGCAGCCAGCATCCCTCCTTCTCGCTGTACGTCGCCTTGAGCATGACGGACTGCAGGTCGGAGCCGGCGTCGGGTTCGGTGAGGTCCATCGACATGGTGGCGCCTTGGCAGACCAGCGGGATGAAACGGCTGTGCTGGTCGGCGTTGCCAAACTCGTACAGCGTCTCGATGCAGTCCTGCAACGACCAGATGTTGCCGAAGCCGGCGTCGGCGGCGGCCACGATCTCGGCGCACATCGTATAGGGGGTGATGGGGAAGTTCAGACCGCCAAACCGTCGGGGCATGGTCATGCCGTTCAGTCCGGCCTTCACCATGGTCTCGAGGTTCCGCTTGGTGCCCGAGGCGTACTCCACCCGTCCGTCGACGTGGTGCGGTCCTTCCTGGTCCACGCCCTCGGCGTTGGGGGCGATGACTTGCCCGGTGATTTCGCCGGTGATCTCCAGCACCTTGTCGTAGGAATCCATGGCGTCCTCAAAGTCCATCGGGGCGTAGTCGAACTCCTCCTTGTCTTTGTAATCGCGCTCCTTGAGTTCACAGATGCGCTTCATCATCGGATTGTTCAAGTGAAACTTGAGTTCCGGTACTTCGGTATAAAAGTTGTCCATAAATTGTGCCTTTAATTATTATAAACGAAAGGAGATGGGAGACGCGAAAGAGGTTTTGACGGGTTTGCCTTCCACCTTGCCGGGAATCCAATAATACATCGCGCCAATGGCCTTCATGGTCTTTATGGCGGGTTCGTTCAGCTTGAAGTCGTCGGTATCGGCCACCATGATGTCAATCATTTGGCCATCTTTATCAATCACGAATCGAAGCGTTACTCGTCCTTGGACGCCTTGTTTGCGCAAGCCTTCGGGGTATTTGAGAAGTTCTTTCACCACCCTCTGGTAATTCTCCAGTCCTCCGGGGAATTGCGGCAGCGAGTAATGAGGGAAGAATTCAAGCTCGTTGCCGTCCTTGTCCCAGAGTTTGCCGCTGACGCATTGGTTGTCCTTGTACACCTCTTTCCTGCGAATATTCCCATTAGGATAATAGACCTTCAAGGAGTCGTTCAAGATGTTTTTCCCAAAATGGAAGTCCATCTTGATCTGCCCGCTGGGATAAAACGATTTCGCCTCACCCTCACGTCGATTATCAACGTAAAAGCAAACCAAGCTGTCCTTTCCGTTCGCATACTTGGTCACGGAGCGTCCTTCCCTGATCCGGTCCGCCCTATCCTTTCCATATTTGGAGAAGTAGGAAACGTTTCTCAGTGTCCCTCCCAAAGTATAGGATTCCACCTTTATTCCTTTTCCCTTCTCTTTCTCGATAAGGACATAGCTTCGTGCCTTGTCGGCTTTGCAGAAGTCCTCTTCCTTCGAGAGGAATTTCTTCTGTTGCGCCTCCACATTAGCGACGAGCAGGAGGGCAAATAACGTGAGTATCGCACTTTTCATATCGCCTTTCGTTTGAATATAATCCTTTATTTGCTATTCTGTTTATAGTACTTGATCATCTTCGGCACCACCTCCTCGATCGCCCCGTTGATGACGTAGTCGGCAATGGTGTTGATGGGGGCCTCGGGGTCGTTGTTGATGGAGATGATGATGCCGCTCTCCTGCATGCCGGCGATATGCTGTATCTGCCCGGAGATGCCGCAGGCGATGTAGAGCTTGGGACGTACGGTGATGCCGGTCTGTCCGATCTGCCGGTCATGGTCCGCGAAGCCGGCGTCCACGGCGGCGCGGCTGGCACCTACCTCGGCGTGCAGCTCCTTGGCGAGGTCGAACAGCAGGTCGAAGTTCTCCTTCGAGCCTACGCCATATCCGCCGGCCACGATGATGGGCGAGCCTTTGAGGTTGTTCTTCGCCTTCTCCACGTGGCGCTCGATGACCTTGAGCACGTAGTCCGTCTCGGGCACGTACGTCTTGACGTCGTGCTTCACCACCTGCCCCTCGTAGCGGGGCGAGAGGATTTCTTTCTTCATCACGCCCTCGCGGACGGTAGCCATCTGCGGGCGATGTTCGGGGTTGACGATGGTGGCCACGATGTTGCCGCCAAAGGCGGGACGAATCTGGTAAAGCAGGTTCTTGTACACCTTACCGGCTTTCTTGTCCTCGTGGTCGCCTATCTCGAGCGAGGTGCAGTCGGCCGTCAGTCCGCTTTTCAGCGCGGAGGAGACACGCGGCCCGAGGTCGCGGCCGATGACGGTGGCGCCCATCAGGCAGATTTGCGGCTGCTCTTCCTTGAAGAGGTTGACGAGGATGGAGGTGTGTGGCAGGGAGGTGTAGGGATAGAGTCCCTTGCCGTCGAAGACGTGCAGCTTGTCCACCCCGTAGGGCAGGATTTGCTTCTCGACGTCCTTGAGGTCCGTTCCGGCCACTACCGCCTCAAGCTGGCATTTCAGTTGGTTGGCAAGCGAACGCCCCTTGGTGAGCAGTTCGAGGCTGACGTCGGCCACGACGCCTTCCTCAAGCTCGCAATATACGAATAGATTGTTCATATTGTTATTCTTTTAGTAGGCATATTGTAGTAATCAGAGTAGCTAATTATTTACTACTTCTTACCCAATAGTATGATTCTCGATCAGCTCCATCATCAAGTCCTCGATGTCGCGGTTGCTGCTGGTGAGCGTCTTGCTCTCCTTGGCCTTGAACACGATGTTCTGTATGCTCTTCACCTTGGTGGGCGAACCGGCCAGGCCGCATTGCGCGAGGTCTCCGTCCACGTCGGCCACGCTCCATTCCACGAGGTTGAGGTAGTCGCGCTTGTCGTACAGGTCGGTGTAGTCCAGGTTGCCCTGTTGCTTCTCCGTCACGGTCTTGGCGTGTTTGTACTTCTGCACCAGCTTGGCGTTCCGCGGGCGGCAGGGTGCCGCCGATCCGTTCACGGTGACGACGATGGGGAGTGGTCCCTCTACGGTCTCCACGCCGCCGTCGATATGTCGTTTCACCTTGATCTTTCCCTTTCCTATCTCGAGAATTTCCTCGGCATACGTGATTTGCGCCAGTCCCAGCTTCTCGGCCACTTGCGGCCCCACCTGGGCGGTGTCGCCATCGATAGCCTGGCGCCCGCCGATAACGAGGTCGCACTCTCCTATCTTACGGATAGCGGTGGCCAAGGCGTACGAGGTAGCCAGCGTATCGGCACCCGCGAAAGCGCGGTCGGTAAGCAGGTAACCGTCGTCGGCACCACGAAAAAGACCTTCTCTGATAATGTCGGCGGCTCGTCCCGGTCCCATGGTAAGCACGGTGACGGTAGAGCCTGGATGCGCGTCTTTCAACCGGAGCGCTTGCTCCAGGGCATTTAAGTCCTCGGGATTGAAGATGGCGGGAAGTGCCGCACGGTTGACAGTGCCGTCGGCCTTCATGGCGTCTTTCCCGACGTTGCGTGTGTCGGGAACTTGTTTAGCCAGTACAACGATTTTCAAACTCATTCTATTAATATTAGTATTGATGTATCTTCTGGCGTGCAAAATTACGCAAACAATTGGCTCCCGCAAGAGAATGAAGTTGAAAAATGCACATCCTCGGGCTTTCTGAGCAGAATATACACTATTTCCGGACTTCATCACTTTTCTTCGCTATCACATAGCGTGCATTGATAATCAATTACTTATGGCCTAAAATAGGGTGGCGTAGGGTGGTGCGAGCCGGGAAAGTCGCGACTTTGTGTCCTGTATGTATGCGGGAAGAAGGAGAGTTCCGACCCTATCATTAGTCTTCGTCGTGGGCGAATCTTCGCTGATCCGCGAAGGTCTCACGCGCCACATGGATATTTCGCGAGGTCGACAAATTTCAACCTCGGATTCGCGAGGAACGAAAAGCCCGAGCTTTTGTAATCAGATTTCGGGAATGAAGAAAAAAGTCCGAGCTTTTGTAATCAGATTTCGGGAATGGAGAAAAAAGCCCGGGCTTTTGTAATCAGATTTCGGGAATGGAGAAAAAAGCCCGAGCTTTTGTAATCAGATTTCGGGAATGGAGAAAAAAGCCCGGGCTTTT
>JAISIZ010000051.1 GCA_031261785.1 Mediterranea sp. (in: CFB group bacteria) | reverse complement strand
CGGAGGGGAGGGAAGAATAACCAGCAGACCTATTTACATATAAATCAATAAGCGGTGCGTTCATTGTTTTCCCTCCCCTCCGCCCTCCGGGCACCTCCACTCCGTTGGAAGGGAGGACTCAGAGTTACCCCTCGCGGATCTGTAACCGGATCCAACCTGTGAGCGAAGGGGTGGAAAACTTTAATTAATAATCATCATTTTAAAGCAATATGAAGAAAAAGAGCATCATTACCGGTATCGTTATCGTCGCCCTGTTGGCGATAATAGGCTTGGTCGCCCTCTTCCTCGATGTCTATAACGACAACCGGATCATCGCGCGCGAAAGCCTTCCCTCCAGCATCACGAACTTTGTCGGGACCAACTTCCCCGGCACGGAGATTCGTACCGCCGAAATCGATTTCCTCGACTACGCCGTATGGCTGGATGACGACACTTCCATCGAGTTCGACTGGAACCGCAAGTGGGACAAGATCGAGAACTTCAAGGGCATCAGCCGCTTGCACCTGATTCCCGATGGTATCCGCTCGTTCACCGAGCAACAGTATCCCGGGACACCCGTCACCGAGATTTCCATCGACGACAATCGCTACGAGGTACGCCTGGCGGGACTACCGATAGAGCTGCTCTTTACACGCGGAGGAGGCTACATCGGCGTAGAGGATTAAGCCTTCCCGACTTTTCCCGCACGGAAGCGACATGTTGACAGGGTGATTGGGGCTGGCTTGGGCTACGAAGAGATGTCAGGCAAGGACCTATCTCGAAGACGCGAAAGCTTCATGCAAATCCGCGTGAGACGAAAAGCCCGGGCTTTTTTCTCCATTCCCGAAATCTGATTACAAAAGCTCGGGCTTTTTTCCCCATTCCCGAAATCTGATTACAAAAGCCCGGGCTTTTTTCCCCATTCCCGAAATCTGATTACAAAAGCCCGGGCTTTTTTCTCCATTCCCGAAATCTGATTACAAAAGCCCGGGCTTTTTTCCCCATTCCCGAAATCTGATTACAAAAGCTCGGGCTTTTTTTCCCATTCCCGAAATCTGATTACAAAAGCCCGGGCTTTTTTCTCCATTCCCGAAATCTGATTACAAAAGCCCGGGCTTTTCACTCCTCGCCAATCCGTGGTTGAAATTTGTCGGCCTCGCGAAACCTCCATGCGGAGCGTGAGATCTTCGCGGATCAGCGAAGATTCGCCCGCGACGACGACAAGGATAGGGCCTGAACTCTCCTTCTTCCCGCATACATACAGGACACAAAGTCGAGACTTCCCCAGCTCGCGCCCCCCTATTTTAGGCCAGAACTTGTTCATCTCCCCGCTAAGCGCATCGTATGCGCTTGCCATGCTCACAATACCATTCTCTTTTATGGGCAGCGTGAATAAACTATAGCGGCCGAATCGGGTTTCTCTCCCAAAAGTTGCAAGGATGCGAAAAATAACATACTTTTGCTCCGCAATCCATTAAACAGCAACTTTTAAACATCCCAAAAGATATGGAAGACGTAAAGACTTGCCTCAACAACTCACAGGAGATGATGGAAATGGCCATCATGCACCTGGAGGAATCATTGGCGCACATCCGCGCCGGAAAAGCGAGCACGCGCCTGCTCGACGGCATACGCGTGGACTCGTACGGCAGCATGGTGCCCATCAGCAACGTGGCGGCCGTCACCACCCCCGACGCGCGTAGCATCACCATCAAGCCCTGGGACAAAAGCATGTTCCGCGTCATCGAGAAAGCCATCATTGACTCCGACCTCGGTATCATGCCCGAAAACAACGGCGAGGTGATACGCATCGGCATCCCACCCCTCACCGAGGAACGACGCAGGCAACTCTCCAAGCAATGCAAGGGCGAGGCCGAGACGGCGAAGGTAAGCGTACGCAACGCCCGACGCGACGGCATCGATGCCCTGAAGAAAGCCGTCAAGGAGGGACTGGCCGAAGACGAGCAGAAGAACGCCGAAGTGAAGCTGCAAAAGATTCACGATAAGTTCATCAAGCAGATCGACGACATGCTGGCCGAGAAGGACAAGGAGATCATGACGGTTTAATCAATTAAAAATTGAGAATTGAGAATTAAAAAATGAATGTGCCGCGCTCTTGCTGTCCGACACTATTGACAAAGGCGCTTGTCGCTTTGGCGAATACTTGGTCGGATAGCCTCCCGCGGACTCTTATTTTTTAATTTTTAATTCTCAATTCATGAACGGTTTAGTCATCAAGAATACGGGCAGTTGGTACCAGGTGAAGACCGACGAAGGGCAGCTGGTGGAATGCAAGATCAAGGGCAACTTCCGCCTGAAAGGCATACGGAGCACCAACCCCGTGGCCGTGGGCGACCGCGTGCGGATCGTGCTGAACCAGGAAGGGACGGCCTTCATCAGCGAGATCGAGGACCGGAAGAACTACATCATCCGCAAGGCATCCAACCTCTCCAAGCAATCGCACATTCTGGCCGCCAACCTCGACCAGTGCATGTTGGTGGTGACGGTGAACTATCCCGAGACATCCACCACGTTCATCGACCGTTTCCTGGCTTCGGCCGAGGCGTACCGCGTGCCCATGAGGCTGCTGTTCAACAAAATCGACCTCTACAACGACGACGAGCTTCGCTACCTCGACGCGCTCGTCGACCTATACACGCATATCGGCTATCCCTGCCACAAGCTCTCGGCCAAACGAAGGGAAGGGATTGACGACATCAAGCGAGAGCTTGGCGGACGCGTCACGCTCATCTCGGGACACTCGGGCGTGGGGAAATCCACGCTCATTAACGCCATCCTGCCAGGAGCGGCCCTGAAGACGGCCGACATCTCCCACTTCCACAACAAAGGGATGCACACCACCACCTTCTCCGAGATGTTCGCCGTGGAAGAAGACGGCTACCTCATCGACACCCCGGGCATCAAGGGCTTCGGCACGTTCGACATGGAAGAGGAGGAAGTGGGCCACTATTTCCCCGAAATCTTCGAAACCTCCGCCCGCTGCAAATACGGCAACTGCACGCACCGCCAGGAGCCGGGATGCGCCGTGCGCGAGGCGGTGGAACAGCGCCTCGTCAGCCAGTCGCGCTACGCCTCCTACCTCAACATGCTGGAGGACAAGGAAGAGGGCAAGTACAGGGCGGCGTACTGATCCCCGCGACAACAAAGATTGTGAGATTTTCGGGGATTTCCGCCCATTTCGAGAAAAGATTGTGAGATTTTCGGGGATTTCGGGGAAAAAGATTTTGAGGTAAGCGGGGAAACGCCTACATTTGTCGCTCAAAGTATAGCCCGATATGAAAGAGGAAAAGAGAGTCTTCGAACGAAAACTGTACGCCCGGATGCTGAGGTGGAAGGAGACGGACCAGGGAACGACGGCGCTCCTCATCGAGGGCGCTCGCCGGGTGGGCAAGTCGACGCTCGTCAGCGCGTTTGCCCGGCGGGAGTACGACACGCATATCCTCATCGATTTCTCCAAGGCGTCGCGTGAGGTGTTCGCGCTGTTCAACGACCTGTCGGATCTCGACTACTTCTTCCTTCGCCTCCAGTTGCTCTACGGCACGAGCCTACAAGAGCGGAAGTCGGTCATCATCTTCGACGAAGTGCAATTACATCCGCTGGCCCGACAAGCCATCAAGCACTTGGTGGCCGATCATCGGTACGACTATATCGAGACCGGCTCGCTCATCTCCATCAAGAAGCACGTGGAAAACATCCTCATCCCGAGCGAGGAGCATAAACTCCATCTCTACCCGATGGACTACGAAGAGTTCCGCTGGGCGCTGGGCGACAAGGTCACCATACCGCTCCTGCGATCGGTCTTCGAACGGGCGACCTCCTTGGGCGACGACACCAACCGGAAGCTGCTGCGCGACTTCCGGCTCTATATGTTGGTGGGAGGAATGCCGCAAGCCGTCGACACATACATCGAAAAGAATGACCTCGAAGCCGTAGACCGGATAAAACGGGCTATCATACAGCTCTACGAGGACGACTTCCGCAAGGTGGACCCGTCGGGCCGGGCGGCCATGCTCTTCGACGCCATCCCCGCCGAGCTGAACAAGAAAGCCTCGAGATACCAAGTGTCGAGCGTGATCGGCGACGGAGCGAGCGACGCGACGATAGACCAACTCATCGCCGAAATGAAAGATTCAATGACCATCCACATCGCCTATCATGCCAACGACCCGGGCATGGGTATGTCGATGAACATGGACATCGGCCGTTACAAGATGTACGTGGCCGACACGGGGCTATTCGTCACCCTCGCCTTCAAGGACAAGGCATTCACCGAGAACGTCATCTACAGGAAATTGCTCAGCGACAAGCTCGACGCCAACCTGGGTTACCTCTACGAGAACATGGTGGCACAGATGCTTCGCACGGCAGGAAACAACCTTTTCTACTACACTTTCCCCACCGAATCGGGGAAGCACAATTACGAAATAGACTTCCTGCTGGCCAGGGAAAACAAGATTTGCCCCATCGAGGTGAAGTCGTCGGGCTACAAGCGACACGCCTCGCTCGACGCGTTCTCCGCCAAATTCTCCCGCCGCATCTCGCGCCAGTACTTGGTCTACACGAAAGACCTCCGCAGAGAAGGACAAACCATGTACCTCCCCGTCTACATGGCGCAGTTTCTTTGATAGTACGCGGTATATGCCGCGTCTCCCCGCCCTTCACACCGTCAGTGAGCAGCTGTCGCAGGCACCCCGGAAAACCTGATTATTCACGGCCGTCACTCGTCTCGTTCACGGCAGTCTTTCAAAAAATCACGGCCGTCTTTCTCTCAAGTCACGGCCGTGTTCGACTTCTATTTAGAAATGGTTGTCCCTTTTCCTAAAAAACCGCATTTCTCCTTCCCTCCTTTAAACCTTTCGCCATCCATCCCGTCTAACGATGAATAAGAAACCCATACTATAACAATAACACTACCCTATCCACACCATGAACAAGAAGATAAAGTGGGGGATTATCATCCTTGTGGGCGTAGCCATTGTCGGCGGAGGCATCTATTCGCAGTTGCCCAAGACAAACGACGAGCTGAACGCGGCCGACAAGATGGCTCCGGGCGGACAGAACGCCCGGCGCCAAGTGCTGAACGTGAACGCCAAAATCATAACGCCCCAATCGCTGACCGACGGATTCACCACCACCGGCGTGCTGCTGCCCGACGAAGAGGTGGATCTGTCGTTCGAGACTTCGGGTAAAATCGTGGAAATAAACTTCGAGGAAGGAACCTCCGTGACCAAGGGACAACTGCTGGCCAAGGTCAACGACCGCCCGCTGCAAGCGCAGCTGCAACGGCTCACCGCGCAGCTGAAGCTGGCCGAGGACCGCGTGTTCCGCCAGGACGCCCTGCTGAAACGCGACGCCGTGAGCAAGGAAGCCTACGAACAGGTGAAGACCGACCTCGCCACACTCAACGCCGACATCGAGATCGTGAAGGAGAACATCAAGCTCACCGAGCTGCGCGCACCCTTCGACGGAGTGATCGGCCTCCGCCAGGTGAGCGTGGGGTCGTACGCCTCGCCCACCACCGTGGTGGCCAAGCTCACCAAGATCGCCCCACTGAAGGTGGAGTTCTCCGTGCCCGAGCGATACGCCAACCAGATACGGAAAGGCACCAACCTCAGCTTCAGGGTAGAGGGACGGCTCAACTCGTTCGACGCCAAGGTGTACGCCGTAGAATCGGCTATCGACCCCGACATGCACCAATTCACCGCGCGCGCCCTCTATCCCAACACCGCGCGCACGCTGCTCCCCGGACGGTATGCCAGCGTGTCGCTGAAGAAAGAAGAGATCCCCGACGCCATAGCCATCCCCACGCAAGCCATCGTGCCCGAGATGGGTAAGGACAAGGTGTTCCTCTACCGTAGCGGGAAGGCCGAACCCGTGGAGATCACCACCGGCATGCGCACCGACGCCGAGGTACAGGTGGTGAAGGGACTGCAACCGGGCGACACGCTCATCACCTCGGGCACCCTGCAGCTGCGCATGGGACTGCCCGTCAGCCTCGACAACATCGACTAACCCCACACCCCCACCCCCCATATCATGAACATCTCCGAGCTAAGCATCCGACGCCCCGTACTGGCCACCGTGCTCACCATCATCGTCCTGCTCTTCGGCTTCATCGGGTATAGCTACCTCGGCGTACGCGAGTATCCGTCGGTGGACAACCCCATCATCTCCGTGAGCTGCTCCTATCCCGGCGCCAACGCCGACGTGATAGAGAACCAGATTACCGAGCCGCTGGAGCAGAACATCAACGGCATACCCGGCATACGCTCCCTCTCGAGCGTGAGCCAGCAAGGACAAAGCCGCATCACGGTAGAGTTCGAGCTGTCGGTCGACCTGGAGACCGCCGCCAACGACGTGCGCGACAAGGTGTCGCGCGCACAGCGCTTCCTGCCCCGCGACTGCGACCCCCCCACCGTGTCGAAGGCCGACGCCGACGCCATGCCCATCCTCATGGTCGCCCTGCAGAGCGACAAGCGCTCGCTGCTGGAGCTGAGCGAGATCGCCGACCTCACCGTGAAGGAGCAGCTGCAGACCATCTCCGACGTGAGCAGCGTCTCCATCTGGGGCGAGAAACGATACTCCATGCGCCTCTGGCTCGACCCCGTGAAGATGGCGGGCTACGGCATCACCCCCATCGACGTGAAGAACGCCGTGGACAACGAGAACGTGGAGCTTCCCTCGGGCAGCATAGAGGGCAACACCACCGAGCTGACCATACGCACGCTGGGACTGATGCACACCGCCGACGAGTTCAACAACCTCATCGTGAAGGAAGACAAGAACCGCATCGTACGCTTCAGCGACATCGGCCGCGCCGAGCTGGGACCCGCCGACATCAAGAGCTACATGAAGATGAACGGCGTGCCGATGGTGGGCATCGTGGTCATCCCCCAGCCGGGAGCCAACCACATCGAGATAGCCGACGCCGTGTACCAACGCATGACGCAGATGGAGAAAGACCTGCCCGACGACGTGAGCTACAACTACGGCTTCGACAACACCAAGTTCATCCGCGCCTCCATCAACGAGGTGAAGTCCACCGTGTACGAGGCCTTCGTGCTGGTCATCATCATCATCTTCCTCTTCCTGCGCGACTGGCGGGTGACGCTGGTGCCCTGCATCGTGATTCCCGTATCGCTCATCGGCGCCTTCTTCGTGATGTACCTCGCCGGCTTCTCCATCAACGTGCTCTCCATGCTCGCCATCGTGCTCTCGGTGGGATTGGTGGTGGACGACGCCATCGTGATGACCGAGAACATCTATATCCGCATCGAGCGGGGCATGGAACCCAAGGAGGCGGGTATCGAGGGGGCGAAAGAGATCTTCTTCGCCGTCATCTCCACCACCATCACGCTGGTGGCGGTGTTCTTCCCCATCGTCTTCATGCAAGGCATGACGGGACGGCTGTTCCGCGAGTTCAGCATCGTCATCTCCGGATCGGTCATCATCTCCTCGTTCGCCGCCCTCACCTTCACGCCCATGCTGGCCACCAAGCTGCTGGTGAAGCGGGAGAAGCAAAACTGGTTCTACCGGGTGACTGAGCCTTTCTTCGAAGGCATGAACCGCCTATATAGCCGCTCGCTGGCCGCCTTCCTGCGCGTACGCTGGCTGGCCGTGGGCTTCACGCTGCTGATGCTCGTCCTCATCGGCGTGCTGTGGACCACCATCCCCGCCGAGATGGCGCCGCTCGAGGACCGCTCGTCCATCACCATCAACACCCGGGGAGCCGAGGGCGTGACCTACGAGTACATGCGCGACTACACCGAAGGCATCAACCTCGTGGTGGACTCCATCGTGCCCGACGCCGAATCGGTCACCGCCCGCGTATGGAGCGGCGCCGGCAACCTGCGCGTCACCCTCAAGGACATGAAGGACCGCGACTACTCGCAGATGGACGTGGCCGAGGAGATCACCCGGGCGGTGCGCACACGGACCATGGCCCGCTCGTTCGTGCAGCAGCAGACCTCCTTCGGAGGGCGGCGCGGAGGCATGCCCGTGCAGTACGTGCTGCAGGCCACCAACATCGACAAGCTGGAAGAGATACTGCCCGCGTTCATGGCCAGGGTGTCCGAAAGCCCTGTCTTCCAGATGGCCGACGTCAACCTGAAGTTCAGCAAGCCCGAGGCGCGCATCGAGATCAACCGCGACAAGGCCAGCGTGATGGGCGTGAGCACGCGCAACATCGCACAGACCCTGCAATACGGGCTGAGCGGCCAGCGCATGGGATACTTCTACATGAACGGCAAGCAATACGAGATACTGGGCGAGATCAACCGCCAGCAACGCAACAAGCCCGCCGACCTCCGCGCCATCTACGTGCGCAACAACAACGGCGACATGATACAGCTCGACAACCTCATCGAGCTGCAAAGCGGCATCGCGCCCCCGCAGCTATATAGATACAACCGCTTCGTGTCGGCCACCGTATCGGCTGGACTGGCCGAGGGAAAGACCATCGGCGAGGGCCTCGACGAGATGGACAAGATCGCCCGGGAGACGCTGGACGACACGTTCCGCACCGCCCTGTCGGGCGACTCTAAGGAGTATCGGGAGAGTTCGTCGAGCCTGATGTTCGCCTTCGTGCTCGCCATCTTCCTCATCTACCTCATCCTGGCGGCGCAGTTCGAGAGCTTCAAGGACCCCCTCATCATCATGCTCACCGTGCCGCTGGCCATCGCCGGGGCGCTGGTGTTCATGTACTTCGCCGACATCACCATGAACATCTTCAGCCAGATAGGCATCATCATGCTCATCGGCCTGGTGGCCAAGAACGGTATCCTCATCGTGGAATTCGCCAACCAGAAACAGGAGGCCGGCGAGGACAAGATGCTCGCCATCAAGGACGCCGCGCTGCAACGCCTGCGCCCCATCCTGATGACCAGCGCGTCGACCATGCTGGGACTCATCCCGCTGGCTTTCGCCACCGGCGAGGGGTGCAACCAGCGCATCGCCATGGGCACGGCCGTAGTGGGAGGCATGTTGGTGTCCACGCTGCTCACCATGTACATCGTGCCGGCCATCTACAGCTATATATCGACCAACCGAGCTAAAAAACAAGACGTATGAAAGCAGACAAGCAGACAAGGAGAGGAGTTGACAAGGGGACCAGGGCGCTTCGCCGCCTCGTTTGCGCGGGCTTCTGCGCGCTCGTGTCCGCCTCGGCCGCCATGGGGCAGCAGCGCGTCTATGCGTTGAGGGACTGCCTCGAGGAGGGATTGCGGAACAACTACTCCCTGCGCATCGCGCACAACGAGGAGCAGGTCAGCCGCAACAACGCCACCCTCGGCAACGCGGGCTACCTCCCTACCCTCGACTTCTCGGCCGGATACACCGGCAACTTAGACAACACCGAGACCAAGACCCGCGCCACGGGCGAGGTGACGAAGACCAACGGCGTGTTCGACCAGACCGTGAACGTGGGCCTGAACCTCAACTGGACCATCTTTGACGGATTCAACATCAGCACCACCTACAAGCAACTCAAGGAACTCGAACGGCAAGGCGAGACCAACACCCGCATCGCCATCGAGGACTTCATCGCCTCGCTCACCGCCGAGTACTACAACTTCATCCAGCAGAAGATCCGCCTCGAGAACTTCCGCTACGCCATGTCGCTCTCCAAGGAGCGCCTGCGCATCGCCGAGGCCAGCCACCTGGTCGGCAAGTTCTCCGGGCTGGACTACCAGCAGGCCAAGGTCGACTTCAACGCCGACAGCGCCCAGTACATCAAGCAGCAAGAATCGCTCTCCACCTCGCGCATCACGCTCAACGAGCTGATGGCCAACAAGAACGTCGACCAGCTCATCGCCATCAAGGATTCCACCATCGACGTGCGCTCCGACCTGCGCCTCGAAGAGTTGTGGGACGCCACCCTCGCCACCAACTCCTCCCTGCTGAAGGCCGACCAGAACACCCGCCTGGCACAGATGGACTACAAGAAGGTGAACGCGCGCAACTATCCGTACCTCCGCCTCAACACCGGCTACGGCTATACCTATAATAAGTACGACATCAACACCTACACCCACCGAGGCAACCTCGGCTTCAACGCCGGCGTCACCATCGGCTTCAACATATTCGACGGCAACCGCCGCCGCGAACGCCGCAACGCCTCCATCGCCTACAAGAACCGCCAGCTGGAACGGCAGAACCTCGAACTCACCCTGCGCTCCGACCTCAGCAACCTCTGGCAAGCTTATCGCAACAACCTCCAGCTGCTCAACCTCGAGCGGCAAAACCTCATCACCGCCAAGGACAACCACGACATCGCCATGGACCGATACATCCAGGGCGACCTCTCCGGACTTGAGGTGCGCGAGGCGCAAAAGAGCCTGCTCGACGCCGAGGAGCGCATCCTTACCGCCGAGTACAACACCAAGCTCTGCGAGATATCGCTCCTGCAAATCAGCGGCAGAGTGACGAGGTATCTCGAATAAGCGCGCGATTAATACGATTTTAAGGCACCATTAATGCCTTTTTTACATACGGGTTAATGTGTACCCGCTTACTTCGCGCACAAAACAATTTAGATGATGAAGACGATACATTGTTTAGTGGCGTGCCTGTTGTTCTCGACAGGCATCGCGGGGCAGCAGGCCCCAGGTAAGCGGTACGACACGTACAAAGGATTGGTGATGGCGGGATACCAGGGATGGTTCAACGCCCCCGGCGACGGCGCCGGGCGGGGATGGTACCACTATACCGGGCACGACGGTTTCCGCCCCGGCTCGTGCACCATCGACCTGTGGCCGGAGGTATCCGAATACGAGCGGTTGTACCGCACGGAGTTCAAGTTCGCCGACGGAAGCCCGGCCTACACCTTCTCGTCGCACGACGCCTCCACGGTCGACACCCACTTCCGATGGATGAAGGAGTACGGCCTCGACGGCGTGTTCATGCAACGCTTCGTCGCCGAGATTCGCGGCAAGAGCGGACTGGCCCACTTCAACACCGTGCTCGGCTCGGCCATGACGGCGGCCAACAAATACGGGCGGGCCATCTGCGTGATGTACGACCTGAGCGGCATGCGTCCCGGCGACGAAGAGGTGTTGCTGCGCGACATCGTCGACGTGGCGCGGCGCCACGCCCTGAAGGACCGTCCGAAGAACCCCTCCTACCTCTACCACAACGGCAAGCCGTTGGTCACCGTCTGGGGCGTGGGCTTCAACGATCGCCGCCGCTACGGGCTGGACGAGGCCGAGAAGATTATCGACGGGCTGAAGGCGCAAGGCTTTAGCGTCATGCTCGGCGTCCCCACACGTTGGCGCGAGCTGACGGGCGACACCGAGTCCGATCCCCGCTTGCACGAGCTGATCCGTAAGTGCGACATCGTGATGCCCTGGTTCGTGGGGCGCTACAACGAAGCCACCTACCCCAACTACCGCGAGCTGATCGCCGCCGACATGCTGTGGGCGAAGAAGAACGGCGTCGACTACGCCCCGCTGGCCTTCCCCGGCTTCTCGTGGCGCAACATGCGGGGGCACGAGAACAGCGCCCAGATCGCACGCAACAAAGGCTCGTTCTTCTGGAAGCAGCTGTCGGGAGTCATTCGTCAGGGAGCCGAGATGATCTATATCGCCATGTTCGACGAGATCGACGAGGGCACGGCCATCTTCAAGTGCGCCAAGAAGGTACCCGTGGGCGCCAGCACGTTTGTCCCCATCGAGGAAGGGATAGGCAGCGACCATTACCTGTGGCTGGCCGGCCAGGCGGGGAAGATGCTGCGCGGGCAGAAGCCGTTGGAGACCAACCAGCCTACTCCTCCTTCCCGATGACCTCCATGAACGAGTATTTGTAGCCCACGCCCAGCGACGTGGCGTACTCCTTGCGGAAGGTATCGTAGCAGTTCTTCGCCAGCCCCTTCTTCCCTTGCCGGGCCAGGATGCGGCATTTGGCGCGTAGCGCGTCCTCGTTGATGTAGTCGTGCTGGAAGAGGGTATCGGCGATGCGCAGCTTCAGCGTCTCGGGCAAGTCGTCCTGTTCCAGCAGCCGGCAAAGCACGTCGATGGTATCGTTCGAGAAGTTGTTCTTGAACACGTCGATCCAGTCGGTCTCTATGTTGGGAAGCATCATGCCGCGCAGCAGCAGCTCGAGCAGCCGTTCCAGGTCACGCGTGCTCCTGTTGGCGGCGTCCAGCCGGATGGCTTCCAGGTAGTCGCAAAGTGTTCCCTCCTCGAAGCGTATGCTCCAGTATCCGTTCAGGTTGAGGATCTTGATGTCGCCCACCTTCTCGAGTATGCCTCGCAGCTTGCTCACGTAGACGTTGCGGTTGTTCTTGGCCGATTCGTCGCTCTTGTCGTACCAGAGCAGCTGGAGCAGCTTGTGCCCGGCTATCCCCTTGGGGTCGCGTCCGGTATAGAGAATCAGGAGGATCAGCAAGGAGGCGAGCGTGGGGGTGAACGCGGCCGTGATGTCGCGCCCCTCCCGGTCTATTACCCGGAATCCTCCCAGGAAGCATACGCATTTCCTCGAGAAGTCGTAGTTGCTGAACGTCGATTCGGTGACGTTGATGGGCGGCATCTCCTCGCCGCCCGCCGAAGGCCGCGTCTCCGCGTTGTCGGCCGCGGCGGGTTGGGCTTGCCTCGTCCCCTTCGTCCTCCTCCTATAATACGAATAGGCGGCGCCGGCTACGAGGAGCGCCAGCGCGCAGGCGGCGTAAATCCACGGCAGGCGCGTCCCGGTGCCCGTGCCGGCCTCTCCGGCGCCGGCGTCGGGCTGGTTGAGCGACGAGATGGGTATGGGCGGGAAGTTCATCTCGAAGATCTCCAGGTCGGCCTCCCCGCTCACCTCGGCCCGGTGGATGGCCACATAGAGTTTCTTCCGTGCGGGCGCGTAGTAGAGGTTGCTATACAGGTATTGCGATTCGAACCGGGAGTTGGTAGGCAACGACATGACTTCGAAACGCGGGGATTGCGTGTCGATCTTCATCAGCGTGCCGCCTTGCTGGGTGCAGAAGAAGTAGAAACACTTCTTCTCGGCGTCCCACACCATATTCTCGCTCGGCTGGAATTCCCCGCCCACCGGGTTGCTCGTCTCCCAGAGCTTGTTGACCTGCTGGGTCAGCAGGTTGACGGCATAGAGGTCGTAATAGTTGCGCGGCGATAGCTCCTGCCGTCCCGACGGGCATCCCCGTCCGCCAAAGAGGTAGAGCGTGCCGTCCACGATGGCCGAGCTGCACGAATAGCGGGGGTCGATGTCGGACAGGGTGAGTTCGCGCCTCGCCGCGCCGGGGCGATAGGGATAGCTGATGAGCAATTTGTTGTTGTAGTGGTAATGGCCGTATCCGCCGAAGCTGACCAAGGACGAGTCGGCGGGGTTGAAGGCGATGGCGTTGTTCCAGTAATCGTGTTCGGACACCGGCGCCGTCGGGCCTTCCCAGCTCCGCGTGGCGGGATCGAAGGGCGAGAATAGATTCTCGTTCAGGTTGTACGACAGCAGCTGGTGGCACTGGGGGATGTATATCAGCTGGTTGGGGAAATTGGCCGCGAACTCGCCGCCCTTCACCCGTATGGTGTCCGTCGCCCTCCTGTCGGCGTGGAAGACGTAGAGCTTCCGCTTGTCGTTGGCCATGTAGAAGGTGCCGTCGAGCGGATTGAAGGCCACGGAGGGCGAAGAGGCGAAATCCTGCGTGTGGATCTTCTTCCAGCTCACGTATTGGTCGATGATCCATCGGGTGTTCTTGCCCGTGGCCGGCGAGTGGGCGATCTCGTCGTAGCACACGTCCTTGTTGTGGCGCGCCATTTTCCAGTGGCGTATCTCTTCCGCGTCCCGTTTCACGCTGATGTCCCTCACGTCGACCGAGGCCACGTCGGTGAGCTGGAATCCGTCGAAGGGGCAAAGGCCGAAAGCCACCCGTATCCCCCGCGCGCCCTTGATGCCGGCAAACGCCACCTCCACTTCCGTCCCGTCGTAGCGGGCGGTGACCTTTCCTTGCCCGAAGTCGAGCGTCAGGGTGGCCTCGACCCACGCCTCGCGTCGCACCTCTTTCTGTATGGGGTGTACGGCGTCGCCCGTGACGAGTATGGGGAATCGTTTGTCGGCGTCGCCCACGCTGTACATGATGTCTATATTCTTGTTGTTGTCGGTAATGACACGGAACACGGTGCCGAACACATTGTCCGGCCGCACCCAGAGGCTAAAGCCCAGCGTGATGTTCCGTCCGTCGGTGGCTATGTATTTCCCGTCGTCCAGAGCCATGCTGGTGAATCCGGAAGTTGGAAGCGGATAGGATTGGATATGCAAGCCGTATTCGGGGAATTGCGCCATGGAATACGTGCATATCAGCAGGAGAAGTAAGGTAGAATGTATTTTTTTCATGATTTCGAATCCTTAGTGCGACCTTAGTCCCCACAAAAATAGTGCTTTTCCATAAAAAACAAGCCGGCGGCCCAACAATTCTTTCCGTAGCCCCACTCTTTGCGGGCAAAATCGTTACCGCGAAGCCTCATGGCGAGAGAGAGGACAGCATATCGCGCGCATTAAGCGAATTTTAATGCGCCATTAAGCGCGTAACTACCGTTTTATTAAGTAGTTCGACCTTACTTTGTGGTCGCGAAACAGCCTCTGCCGGACCAACGCGTCCGCGGAGTCGCCGCTTTCGGGGAACAAACAATGAAAAACAGAACATTATGAGAACGATTTTAGTATCCCTGCTCGTTTGCGCGCAGTTGCTTCCGCTGCGCGGACAGACCGTGACGTGCGTGCCCACCGGCGTGAAGGTGACCTTGGAAACCACCTGCGTGGAACTGGAATGCTTTTCGCCTTCGGTTGTCCGCGTGAAGAAGTATCCGCTGGGCGCGACGGCGCAGGCACCCGCGAAACAATCCCTTTCGGTGGTCAAGCGTCCCGAGAAGGTGAAGTTCCGCTTGCGCGAGAGCGACGGACGGGTCACCCTCTCCACGTCGCGGCTCGACGTCTCGTTCGACATCGCCCGCGACCAGGTCAGCTTCGCCGACACGAAAGGCAATGTCCTGCTGGCCGAGAAGCCGGCGTCGGCCACCTTCGTACCGTTCGACGACGCGGGAAGTCCCACCTATCGTGTGGGGCAGACTTTCCTGCCGGATGCCGGCGAGGCCATCTACGGACTGGGGCAGCACCAACAAGGGCTGATGAACCAGCGCGGCCAGACGATGGCGATGAGCCAGGCCAACATGGAGATCTACATACCCCTGGCGCACTCCATCAAGGGGTATGCCCTGTTCTGGGACAACTACTCCCCCACCACCTTCGCCGACAACGCGTCCGGCATGAGCTTCGAATCGGAAGTGGGCGACCTCACCGACTACTATTTCATCTATGGCGGCGACGCCGATGGCGTGATAGCCGGCGTGCGCGACCTCACCGGGCAAGCGCCCATGTTCCCCCTCTGGTCGTTCGGTTTCAACCAGTCCCGCGAGCGCTACACCAGCCAAGACGAGCTGGTCGGCGTGGTGAGGAAATACCGCGAGCTGCGCGTCCCCCTGGATGGCATCGTGCAGGACTGGCGCTACTGGGGCGAAGACAACGCCGACTGGAACGCCGTGGAGTTCCGCAACCCTCGCTTCGCCCATCCCCGGAAGATGATGGACGACGTGCACGCCCTCCACGCCCATGCCATCATCTCCGTCTGGCCCTCTTTCGGACC
This sequence comes from Mediterranea sp. (in: CFB group bacteria), assembly GCA_031261785.1. Classification (GTDB taxonomy): domain Bacteria; phylum Bacteroidota; class Bacteroidia; order Bacteroidales; family Bacteroidaceae; genus Bacteroides. The sequence continues at coordinate 6,872 of JAISIZ010000051.1, read as the reverse complement.
GGCCACCAACATCTACAAGGACCTCGAGCGCCGCCACCTGCTGATGCCGCTCGAGACGTTCCCGCAGGGATTCGGCGTCAGGGTGTACGACGCCTACAGCCCCGAGGCGCGCGACCTCTACTGGCGGTACCTCGACAAGCAGATGTTCGCCATCGGCATGGATGGCTGGTGGCTCGACGCCACGGAGCCGGAGCATAGCCCCGTGAAGGAGGGCGACTACGATTACCCAACCTACTTAGGCTCTTTTCGCAAGGTACGCAACGCCTTCCCATTGGTCAGCGTGGGCGGCGTCTACGACCACCAGCGGGCCGCCAGCTCGGACAAGCGCGTGTTCATCCTCACCCGTTCGGCCTTCGCCGGACAGCAGCGATACGCCACGCAGGTGTGGTCGGGCGACGTTACCGCCTCCTGGGCGACGTTACGCCGACAGATTCCCGCCGCCCTCAACCTCTCGCTCTCGGGCATACCCTACTGGAACTCCGACATCGGCGGATTCTTCACGGCCAACCACTATCCCGAAGGCGTGAACGACCCCGCGTACCAGGAGCTGTATGTGCGCTGGATGCAGTTTGCCGTCTTCACCGGCATGACGCGCTCGCACGGCACGCACACGCCGCGCGAGATCTTCCAATTCGGCCCGCGCGGCCATTGGGCCTTCGACGCGCAGGAGAAGATGATCAACCTGCGCTACCGCTTGCTTCCCTACATCTACGCCGCGGCATGGGAAGTCACTTCCAAGGGCGGTAGCCTGATGCGACCCTTGTTCGCCGACTTCCCCGCCGACCCGCGGGTGACCGACCTCGGCGACGAATACCTCTTTGGCCGGTCCATCCTCGTGGCTCCCGTCACCCACACGGAGAAGAGCCGCTCCGTCTATCTGCCCGCCGGCGCGCGGTGGACCGATTTCTGGACGGGCGAGACGCTCGACGGAGGCCGCTCCATCAGCCGCGAGGCACCCATCGACCTCATCCCCCTGTACGTCAGGGCCGGCTCCATCGTCCCTATAGGCCCTTCCGTGCAGTATGCCGCCGAGAAGCCGTGGGACAACCTCCAGCTACGCGTCTATCCCGGCGCCGACGCCGAGTTTACGCTGTACGAGGACGAGGGCGACAACTACAACTACGAGCGCGGGCAATATGCCACCATCCGCCTGACGTGGGACGACCGGAAGCGCCAGCTCACCATCCATCCCCGCCAGGGCCACTACCCCGGCATGATACCCAAGCGACAGTTCCGCGTCGTCCTCGTCGACGGGCGGAGCGGACTGGGTCTCGACAACCTCTCGCAAACCGTCAGCGCCACGTACGAAGGGAAGAAACTAAACATCGAGATGCCATGAAGACTATAGTCCACTGGGCAGTCGCCCTCCTCCTCACGCCATGGCTCGCCGGTTGCGCCCCGTCGCGGCCGGAAGTCGCCGGCGGAAGCGTCGTCACCAATCCCATCGACCTCAATTACCGGTTCCAGCCCGATAGCGTGGCGAGGCGCGAGGCCGCCGACCCCGTCGTGGAATATTTCAAGGGATACTACTACCTGTTCGCCTCCAAGTCGGGGGGCTATTGGCGCTCCGCCGACCTGGCGAAGTGGGAATACATCGCCTGCTCCACCATCCCGACCTTGGACGACTACGCGCCCACCATCCTCGCCTACGGCGACACGCTATACTTCACCGCCTCCAGTACGGCGACCCGCATATTCAAGAACGCCCATCCCGAGACAGACGCCTGGGAGGAGGTCGACACCAAGTTCGCGTACGCCCAGCACGATCCCTCCTTCTTCAAGGACGACGACGGAAGGGTGTACCTCTACTGGGGCTGCTCCGACGTGGAGCCTATCAGCGGCGTGGAGGTGGATCCCGGGGATGGCTTCCGCGCCATCGGCACACCCCGCGTACTCATCGCGCACCACGGCGACAAATACGGCTGGGAAGTTCCCGGAGCGAACAACGAAGAGCCGCGGCAGGGATGGAACGAAGGGCCTTGCATGGTCAAGCACGGCGGACGCTACTACTTGCAGTATGCCGCCCCGGGCACGCAATACCGCGTCTATGCCGACGGGAGCTACGCGGGCGACGCACCGCTGGGTCCCTTCACCTACGTGGAGGACAGCCCCTTCTCCCTCAAGCCCGGCGGCTTCATCGGAGGCGCCGGCCACGGGCACACCTTCCGCGACAAATACGGCAACTACTGGCACGTCGCCTCCATGACCATCGCCGTGCGCCATATCTTCGAGCGACGGCTGGGACTCTTCCCGCTGGTCGTCTCGGAGCGATACGGCCTCTACGCGCCAACCACCTTCGCCGATTATCCATTCCTCGTCCCCGACCGTAAAGTCGACTTCGAGAACGAAGCGATAGGCATGGGGTGGAACCTCCTATCGTACCGGAAAGCGGCCGACGCCTCCTCCTCGATCCAAGGCCACGGGCCTGAGCTGGCCAACGACGAGAAGGTAGAGACCTGGTGGGCCGCCCAAACGGGCGACGAGGGCGAGTGGCTGCGCATAGACCTCGGCAAGCCGATGGAAGTGAACGCCATACACGTCAACTTCGCCGACCACGACGCCCGCGTCGACCACGCGCCGCTCATCTACCAATACGACATCGCGGGATCGGCCGATGGCGAGAAGTGGACCACCCTTGTCGACGCCACGCGCAACACGGACGACGCGCCCCACCGCCTGCATACGCTCGACGCGCCCGTCAGCGCCCGGTACCTGCGCATCCGCAACGCCCGGGAGGTGGAAGCCTGCTTCTCCCTGTCCGGCCTACGCGTCTTCGGGCGGGGCGACGGGGCGGCGCCCCGCGGCGTGACCGGCTTCCGCGCCACGCGCGACGAGCGGGACAGGCGCGCCTATCGCTTCGTCTGGGACGCGCAAGACGACGCCACGGGCTACATCCTGCGCTGGGGAACGTACGAAGGGCGACCCACCCACTCCGTCGTCGTCTACGGCAACACGTACGAGGCGCGCTACTTCAACAGGGATTCCGATTACCGCTTCTCCGTCAGCGCCTTCAACGAGAACGGCGAATGCCCATCACCCACCAAATACGAATGAGATGAAACGAACACATAATACCCTCGCGCTCGGCTTGCTCGCGGCGCTCTGCGCGTGGCCACACGACTCCGCCGGACAAGACGCGTCGGCTGCCCGGCGATTGGAATACCCCTACCCCTTCGCCCCGAGCGAAGGCTTGGTGAACAGGATGGAAAAGGAGTACCGGAAAGAGATTTGCCTCAACGGGCTTTGGGAATTCCAACCCGTGGCCTTGCCTGCCGACTATACGTACGGCAAGGGAGTGGCGCCCGCGCTGCCGCTACCCGAATCGGGGCGATGGGGCGGAGAGCGGATAAAGATCCCCTCGCCCTGGAACGTCAACACCTTCGCCTACAACGGCCTCGAGGGACCCGACCACCGCCCTTACCCCTCCTACCCCAAGGATTGGGAGCAGGTCAAGATGGCCTGGATGCGGAAGACGGTGACCCTGCCCGCCGATTGGGACGGGATGCGGATAATGCTCCACTTCGAGGCCGTGGCCGGAGCCACCGACGTGTATGTCAACGGCGAGAAGGTGGGCGACAACTTCGACCTCTTCCTCCCCTTCAGCGTCGACATCACCGACAAACTCACCGCCGACCGCCGCGCCGAGATATGGGTTGGCGTGCGCGCGCACTCCCTGTTCGACGACACATCGACCATCGGCCGCCGCGTGGTGCCCGCCGGCTCTATGTGGGGATACCACGTCGCCGGCATCTGGCAGGACGTATTTCTGCTCGCTCTCCCCAAAGTGCGCATCGAAGAGGTCTACGTCAAGCCACTGCTCTCCGAGGGCGTGCTCGAGATGGAGATAAGCGTGCGCAACAACACCGGCCGGAAGGCCGATATGCGGCTGCGCGGCGACGTGCGCCGGTGGATCAACCAGGCGGGAACCGACGTCAACCTCGCGCCCGTCCCCGCCTGGGAGCTGGGCGCGAAGGCGCTCGACGTGCCGCCCGCCAACGTCGCCGTGCCCCCCAACGCCTCGACGAAGGTGGTGGTGCGCGTGCCCGTCGCCGGGCAGCTGGAACGGTGGTCGCCCGAACGTCCCAACCTCTACGCCCTGCTGCTCGCGTTGGATACCGGGCGCCAGACGGCGGACCTCAAGTACGAACGTTTCGGATGGCGCGAATGGAGCTTGCGCGACGGCAGGCAATGCCTCAATGGCGAACCTTACCCGTTGCGGGGCGATTCCTGGCACTTCATGGGCGTACCGCAGCTCACGCGCAGGTACGCCTGGGCCTGGTTCACGGCCATCAAGGGGATGAATGGCAACGCCGTGCGGCCGCACGCGCAAGTCTATCCGCGGTTCTATCTCGACATGGCCGACGAGATGGGTATTTGCGTGCTCGACGAGACAGCCAACTGGGCCAGCGACGGCGGGCCGAAGTTAGATTCCGGACTGTTCTGGGAACGCTCCAAAGAGCACCTGGAGCGCCTCGTGCGCAGGGATCGCAATCACGCCTCGATCTTCGGGTGGAGCGTCAGCAACGAGAATAAGCCCGTCATCCTGCACGTCTTCAACAAGCCGGAGCTGATGACCTTCCAAAAGAGAGCCTGGCAGGAGTGGAGGGACATCGTGCGGCAGAACGACCCCACCCGACCATGGATCTCGGCCGACGGCGAGGACGATGGCGACGGCACGCTGCCCGTCACCATAGGGCATTACGGCGACATGAACGACCTGAAGCGCTGGGCCGGCATGGGAAAGCCTTGGGGCGTCGGCGAGCATGGCATGGCCTACTACGGAACCCCGGAGCAAGTATCTAAGTACAATGGCGAACGAGCCTACGAATCGCAACTGGGCCGCATGGAGGGCTTGGCCAACGAGTGTTACGGATTGCTCACTAACCAACGCGCCATGGGCGCCTCGTACAGCACGGTCTTCAACATGGCGTGGTACGCCCTCAAGCCGCTTCCGTTGGGCAAGCGGGACTTGACCACCAAACCCGACCCCGACACCGACGGCGTCTTCTTCGCTCCATACCTCGAGGGACTTCCGGGCATCCAACCCGAACGGATTGGCCCTTATTGCACCACCTTCAATCCCGGATACGACCCTAACCTGCCCCTATTCGAGCCATGGCCGATGTACGACGCCATGCGCGCGGCCAACGCCACGCCTTCCGCCTGGTCGGCCTACGCCGCCGTAGACCGGAAGCGGTACGAAGCCCCCGAACCGGTTCCCGCCGAGAGCTACGCCCAAGTGGTGTTCGTCGGCAAGGACGACAGCCGGCTGAAGCGCGTCATGGATACGCAGGGCGTGATGTTCGCGCCGAAAGCCGACAGCTACGCGCGGCTGTTATACATCGTCGACGGTACCTACGCCCTGTCCGCCGCCGAGAAAAAGAGCATGGCCGCCCGCGTAGCCCGCGGCGCCGACGTATGGATATGGTGTCCCACGCCCCAGACCCTCGACGCCTGCAACGAGATACTCCCCCTCCCCCTGGCGTTGGATTCGTTGCGACGCTCCTCGTTCCTTCCGGTCCAGCGGTCGTGGCTCCGCGGACTCAACAATTCCGACTTCTATTTCTGCGAACTCCAGCGGGCCGACGTTTCCCACTATGCGCTGAAAGGCCGATTGGTGGACGAGGGCGAAGTACTGCTCAATGCCTGTCGCACCGACTGGAGAGCGTGGAACCAACGCCCCGAGGAGCTGAAAACCGCCAGCACCCTGCGGAGCGAATACGAATGTGTGGCCGCCACCCCCGTCTTCGTGAGATACCAGGACGGGAACTCCCGCTTCTACGTCAGTACCCTGCGCGAGTTCGCCAACGTGGAGAAAGGGTATCGCACGTTGTCCGCGCTCCTGAAGAATGCCGGGATAGCCTGTCGGGAGAGCGCGACAAGGCCCGACGAGATGTTCTTCGTCCGAGGCGACCGATTGGTGTTCCCCGCTGCCGCGAAACGGAAGCTCACCCCAACAGCCAACGGATGGGCGCTGGATATTGAAGTGTTCAGTCCCCGCCCCTTGGACAACTTGCTCATCGAACCCGACATGCCCAAGCTCTCGCTGACGCTGAACGCCAGAGCATCCAACCTCACCCTCAACGATACCCCATACACCGCCGCGAATCGCGACGGAAACAGCACCGTCTACCGGGAATTACCCCTCCGCCAAGGCTGGAATAAGCTACGCGTCGCGATAGGCGAAAAGGACAAGGACGGTTTCGATGGCAGTTTCGGATGCGACAACGGCAATCAGTTCCTCAACGTATTGAAAATCCGGTTCGCGACGTCACGCGACTGAAGACCATGAGCCACATATCCCCCATCGACCGTCCCGCTATACCGAAAACTACGATTTGCACGTGCAAATTGCTTGTCGCGGCTCTGCATGGTCCTATTTGCACCTGCAAATTGCTTGTCGCGGCTCTGCATTATCCGATTTGCACGTGCAAATTGCTTCACGCGGCTCTGCATGGTCCTATTTGCACGTGCAAATTGCTTGTCGCGGCCCTGCATGGTCCTATTTGCACGTGCAAATTGTATTTTGCTTAACTGATTTATACAATTTGCAGGTGCAAATAGCATTTTGCTTAACGTCTTTATGCAATTTGCAGGTGTAAATAGTAGTTTGATTAACTGTTTTATACAATTTGCACGTGCAAATAGCATAAATCAGGGCCGCGTGAGACAATTTGCAGGCGCGAATCGCGTGAAACGCGTTTTCGTGGCCGTGTCTTCCCGCTTCTACGGTTATCTCGGGAAGCTCCGATATATACTTCGTGCGGCCTGTTTTTGTGCTTGGGGCGAAAGGCGCGCATTCGGACAAAGCGAAACTCATTAGACGCTGATGACACGGATGACACGGATTTATATATTTTAGATCCGTGTCA
>JAISIZ010000015.1 GCA_031261785.1 Mediterranea sp. (in: CFB group bacteria) | reverse complement strand
TTCCTGCGCTCGCTGCTTCCCACCGTGTTGGGCTACAGCAAGATGGAGAGCGACATGAGCCTCATCGCCATGAAGAAGTCGCTCGACACCGGCGACATCGACGCCTGCCTCACCCGCCTCCGCGCGTTCGTCGCCTCCATCCCCTACGAGAAGAAGAGCGACAACGAGTCGCGCTTCGAGACCATCTTCTACATCATCTTCACGCTCATGGGACAACTCACCCGCACGCAAGTGAAGACCTCCGCCGGCCGGGTCGACGTCGTGGTCACCAACCAGCAGTACGTCTACCTCTTCGAGTTGAAGGTGGATTCCACTCCCGAGGAGGCGTTGGCGCAGATCAACCAGAAAGGTTACGCCATCCCCTACGAAGCCGATGGGCGGACAGTAGTGAAAGTAGGGGTCAATTACGACAAGGAGACGAGAGGTATCGCGGGCTGGAAGGCGGAATGACGCGGGACTACTTTACTAATATCCAAAAATTACGGAATGTCAGTGGGAGCATATAGCGCACGTTGACCGGTACTCCTCCTTTTTCCCCGGGTATCCATTGGGGCATAGCCTTCACGACACGTATGGCTTCTTTGTCGAGACTCTTGCTGACACTCCGCACGACATGTATATCGCCTACGCGCCCCTCCTTGTCGATTGTTACCCGCACAATCACTCTTCCATGCTCTCCCCTTTCCGCAGCCCTACGAGGGTACCTCATCGTTGTAGCGAGGAAGTGCATCAACGCTTTATGCCCGCCGGGAAACGCGGGCGCGCGGTCCAGTTCATAAATGTTGTCGTACGTATCTTCCATGGGACTGGGTGCCGCGGAACCAAACTTGATGGGAACACTGTAGGTCACGTTCACGGCTTCTCCGTTCAACGTGCCGGGTGTCCATCGGGGCATGGAGCGAAGCAGCCGTATGGCCTCGGCGTCGAAAGAGGGGCCGATTCCCCTGAGGATATGGATGTCCCTGACACTCCCGTCTTTGTCAACGATGAATTGCGCGGAGACGCGTTGCCCCCTCAAGCTGTCGGCCGCGCCTACGGGGTAGCGCACGCTGTCGTTTAGGTACTTCAGCAGGGCAATCTCCCCGCCGGGAAATTCAGGCATGCTGTCCACGAGATGGTACACAGTGGTATCGGACATAAGGAAGTCGGTCGCGCCAACGTCCTGCGCCATCATCGGCATGTCCGCCAACGCGAACGGCAAGGAAACAAATAAAAAGATGGAGGCACGTTTCATAGCTAATCGTTTAATAGTTAATCCAATGCAAAGCTAAGGCTATTCCGCAAATAATCCACCTATTATTAGTTAATAATGGTCAAGTCCCCCTATTTCTCCTGGAATATCGCATCCGGAAAAATCGAAAGCTATCATTTCTCCAAAGAAATGGAATGGAGTTTTTTTCTCAAAGGACTCCGAAGCGGAGATCCGCGATGAGAAAAGGCTGATCGCTACGATTTCCGGCCGGAAACAGGACCCATACAAAGTTTTAGGTGCGATTTCCGGCCGGAAACAGGACCAATACAGAGTTTTAGGTACAATTTCCGGCCGGAAACAGGACCAATACGAAGTTTTGGAGCAATTTCCGGCCGGAAACAGGGCCGAAAAAAAGTTTTTCATACAATTTCCGGCCGGAAACAGGACTTCTAAAAGCATTTTGGAACAATTTCCGGCCGGAAACGGCATATTTATGTTTTGCGAATGGCGAGAAACGACCGGCAAGAGCATGTACGAAAATGGGGATACATTCACTCTGAACGCATCCCCATCCGATTTCCATTTGCTGTACTTTCTACTTTCAATCTACTCGGTATCCCCATTTCAGCATCTCGTTGCGGCCTACTTCGCTGAGGATCCTCTTCAATAAAGAACTCATTTTCTTTGCCATGATTTTCTAATCCATTTTGTTAACCAATTCTAAAAAACTAATGAAAACGTCCGCGTTTTCTTCTCAAGCATTCTCCTTGGGCATCACGTGTAGCGTGGAATAACCCCAGAGGTTGACATCGGCTTTACCGAGTTTCCTAAAGAACTTTTCTAACTTTTTCATCTTGTTCTCCTTTCTGAATTACATGTTATAAAACACAAATATTGTGCCTTTGTTCGCGAAATAAGGGATAAAAAGTGAGAAAACAATGTTTTAAAGCATATTTTTAGGCTTGCGAGGGTGATTTTATTTGCTACGCAAGGTATTTGAAACATATTTGTCGACGGCGTAACAGAATCTTAGCATATATTTTATAGACGCTAATGCTTGCATATCATTTATATTCCCTATATTTGCCGCCGGATTATTTATGATCCGTTTGCATTTCAAAACAAACTTTGATAACTTTAGTAATTAAGGCTTATGAACACATTTGTCAAAGCGAGAGCCATGCTTACAAGCTTCCTCTTGCTACTTTCTCTTGTTTTCAGTTCAGCTTCCGCAGAAGAAGCCAGAGTCAACCAACAATCGATTACCGTCAACGGCACGGTAACAGACGCCACGGGCGAAGCGTTGCCCGGCGTGGCCATCCAAGTAAAAGGGAGTGAAACAGGTACGGTGTCCAACATCAACGGACAGTACTCCATCAAGGTTCCCTCGACAACCTCCGTACTCGTGTTCTCTTTCGTGGGCTACACCCCCGTGGAAGAGATCGTAGGCAACCGGCGCACCATCGACATCACCCTGCGCGAGAATTCCAGGCAGCTGGACGAGGTCGTGGTGACCGCCCTCGGCATCGTGAAGAAGGAGAAATCGCTGACCTACTCCACCCAAGTGGTGAACGGCGACGAACTGACACGCGCCAAAGACCCCAACCTCATCAATACCCTCGCCGGAAAGACGGCGGGCGTGTCCATCCTCAGCAGCGCCGCCGGCCTGGGTGGATCAGTGAAGGTGAACATACGCGGCAGTCGCTCCGTCTCGGGCAACAACCAGCCACTCTACGTGGTGGACGGTATCCCCATCAACAGCTCGTCCAACGACCAGACGGCGACCTCCATCGGCGGCACCAACGACTCCGGGAACCGCGACGGCGGCGACGGCATCTCCAACCTCAACCCCGACGACATCGAGAGCGTCAACATCCTCAAAGGCCCCGCGGCGTCGGCGCTCTACGGCAACTCGGCAGCCAATGGCGTAGTGGTGATCACCACCAAGAAAGGCAAGGTGGGACGCACCGAGATCACCTTCAACTCCAACACCACCTGGGAGAACGCCGTACACGGACGCCCCGAATTCCAGAACAGCTACGGCGGGACCACCACCAGCTGGGGAAAAGACACCTCGGGCAAGTACATCCGCGTCGACGGCAGCCCCGACTACCTCGACATGTTCTTCAAGACAGGGTTCACCACCATCAACTCGCTGTCGCTGACCACCGGAAGCGAAGGGATGCAATTCTACCTCTCGTACGCCAACACCAGCGCCACGGGCACGGTAGACAACAGCTCGCTGGGGAAGCATAACTTCAACTTCCGCCAGACGGCCAACTTCTTCGACAAGCGCCTCACCACCGACGCCAACATCAACATGATGTACCAGCAGGTGAAGAACCGGCCCTCGCCGGGAGGATTCTACATGAACCCGCTGGTAGGACTCTACCGATTCCCCCGCGGCGGCGTGTCCGGAGGCGAGTCGATGGCCTACTACAAAGAGAACTACAAATACTACGACCCCGAGCGCAACATGTACCTGCAGAACTGGTACAACTCCGTGGACGGCGGCTGGGAGCAGAACCCCTTCTGGCTGACCAACATGCAGCCCGGCGAGGACATACGCTACCGCGTCATCGCCAACCTCAGCCTCTCCTTCAAGATCAACGACCACTTCGACATCAAGGCACGAGGCAACGCCGACTTCATCGCCAACAACTACGAGATGAAGATGTATGCCGGAACCTCCCCGGCGCTCACCGGAAGCAGCAACGGCAACAACGGTCGCTACATCAACAACCAGGACAACTCGCTCGACCTCTATGGCGACGCCATGCTCACCTATCACCAGACCTTCGGCGACTTCGACGTGAACGCCACCCTCGGAGGAGCCATCAAGGACGCGCGCTGGAGAAGCTCGGGCGTGGACTCTTATCCCGACGGACTCTACAACCCCAACCTGTTCTCCATCAACAACGTCATCGGCGGATCCCCCTCGCTGGGCAAGGGACACAGCCAGGAGCAGTCGGTGTTCTTCTCCGCGCAAGCGGGCTTCCGCGAACAGCTCTACCTCGACATCACCGGACGCAACGACTGGGTATCGTCGCTGGCCGGCACCAAGTACGCCGACCGCGGATTCTTCTATCCCTCGGTGGGCCTCACCTGGCTGCTCAACGAGACCCTGAAGCTGCCCGAATGGATCACGCTGGGCAAGGTGCGCGGCGCGTGGTCGAAGGTCGGCAACGGATTGCCGCAATACATCGCCAATCCCCTCAACACGGTGGGACGCGGCGGCACCATCAACTACAACACCACGGCGCCCTTCAGCGAGCTGAAGCCCGAGATGACCACCGCCATCGAGGTGGGCACCGAGTGGCGCTTCTGGGGAAGCCGCCTGGAGTTCGACTTCACCTATTACAAGAGCAACACCCGCGACCAGCTCTTCACGCTGTCGGCGCCATCGGGTTCGCAATACACCACCTACTACGTCAACGCCGGCAACGTGCAGAACCAAGGCGTCGAGATCGTGCTGAGCGGATCGCCCGTCATGAACAACGACTTCACCTGGAAAACCGGGGTGAACTTCTCCACCAACAAGAACAAGGTCGTCAAGCTGCACCCCGAGCTGGGATACTTCCAGCTGAGCGGAGGCACATCCAACAGCTACGCCCTGCGCCTCGAAGTGGGAGGCTCCTTCGGCGACATCTACGGACGCGCCTTCCAGCGTGACGAGAGCGGCAAGATCCTCTACGACGACAAGGGACTGCCTTACCCCGACTCGAGCGACCTGAAGAAGATAGGCAACAATGCGCCCGACTTCAACCTGGGATGGAACAACTCCTTCAGCTACAAGGGGTTCAACCTCTACTTCCTTATCGACGGGCGCTTTGGCGGCAAGGTGCTGTCGCTCACCGAGGCCGAGCTTGACAAGCAAGGCGTGAGCAAGCGTACCGGCGCCGACCGCGACCGCGGATACGTGGACTTCGACGGCAAGCAAATCAGCGACGTGGAAGGATTCTACAACGTGGTGGGCGGACGCGACGGCGTCACCGAGCACTACATCTACGACGCCACCAACATCCGCCTGCGCGAACTCTCCCTGGGATATACCTTCCCCAAGAAGCTGCTCGCCAACACGAAAGTGATCAAGGGCGCCAGCCTATCGCTCGTCGGACGCAACCTCTTCTTCCTGACGAACAAGGCGCCCTACGATCCCGACGGCACCCTGTCGGTAGGCAACGGCCTGCAAGGTATCCACGCCTTCGGCATGCCCAGCTCGCGCTCCTTCGGATTCAACTTAAAAGTCAACTTCTAAAGTTCATGAACGCTATGAAACGAATATATTCACTGACCCACGCGCTCGCCGCCCTATTCGCGCTAAGCGCCTGTACCGGCAGCTTCCAGGACTACAATACCAACCCCTTCGGCGTAAGCGACGAAGACCTGACGCAGGACAACAACATCATCGGGATGCACTTCCCCTCGATGCAGAAAGCCATCTATTACAACCCCGAAGGTTTCGGATGGGACTACCAGCTGGTGCAAAACCTCAACGCCGACATCTGGTCGGGCTACATGGCGTCGCCCACCAATTTCAAAAACGGCATCAATAACCAGACTTACTTCCTCAACAACGACTGGAACGACTACTGCTGGAACACGGCCTACGACAACATCATGTCCAACCAGATCCGCGTACAGCAGAAGTGCGAAGCCCTGGGAGCCGATACCTACGCCCACTTCAACGCCATCAACACCATCATCCGCGTGCTCGCCATGTCGCGTATATGCGATCAGTACGGCCCCATCATCTACAGCCACTACGGCGAGAGCATGACCGGCGGCACCTACGACAAGGCCGAAGACGTCTACGCCCTATTCTTCACCGAGCTGGCCGATGCCGTGAACGTGCTCGACGGCGTAGTGGGCGAGGAAGTCGCCGCGTTCGACAAGTTCGACCTGGCCTATGGAGGCGACTACGCCAAGTGGGCGCGCCTAGCCAACAGCCTGCGCCTGCGCCTGGCCATGCGCATGGTGAAAGCCAACCCCGCCGAGGCCAAGAGACAAGCCGAGGCGGCCATCAGCGCGCCGCAAGGCGTGATGGGCGGAGGCGACACCTTCGCCGTGAGCGGATATGCCTGGCGCCATCCGTTGTACACCTGCTCCATCGAGTACAACGACATATTCGTAAGCGCCAACATACAGTCCATCCTCGGTGGATACGCCGACCCCCGACTGCCTAAGTTCGGCCTCGCCAAGACAGCCGCGGGCGTGATCGGCGTGCGCACGGGCCTGCCCGGCCTCGACGCCACCGCCGACCAATACAAAGGAATCATCTCGCAAATCAACGTCACCCCCGAGCAGGCGGGAATCATCATGACCGCTGCCGAAACGTTCTTCCTGCGCGCCGAGGCGGCCCTCCGCGGATGGAACGCCGGAGGCGGGACGGCCCGCGAACTCTACGAGCAAGGCGTGCAGGAATCGTTCAGCCAATGGGGCGTGTCGCCTGGCGACTACCTGACCAGCCACGCGCTGCCGGCCGCCTGGGCAGACCCCCTGGGCAACGCCACCTTCAGCTCGTCCGCCGCGAGCGCCGCGACTCCCAGCTGGGACGACGCCAGCACCGACGAGGAACGGTTGGAGAAGATCATCACCCAAAAGTGGATCGCCGGATTCCCCGAAGGGATGAACGCTTGGGCCGAATGGCGCCGCACGGGCTATCCCCGACTGTTCCCCATCCTGCGCAACGAAAGCATCAACGGCGAGATACCCACCACCCTCGGCGTACGTCGGCTGACCTATACCGACAACGAGAAGGCCAACAACCCCGAAGGATACGCTCAAGCCGTGCAACTGCTGGGCGGCAAAGACTCGGGAGCCACCCGCCTCTTCTGGGACAAGGACCAACCCAACTTTTAGGACCGGATGAAAGGGATAACCCCACTCTACCTGACTTGCGCCGCGCTGTCGCTTTGCGCGACAGCGCGCGCGCAAACAGACGGAAAGCTGCGAGAGGCCATCGAGGCGACAGGCTACGTGCACGCGCCCTTGCCCCTCGACTACAGCAAGTCCTTCGAGACCTTCGCCCGGGACAAAGAGGTTACAGACTCACGGCTGCTGTGCGACATGGAGAGCCTCGATGGCTGGAGCCACCGGGGCATCGGTTCCATCCGCCTGAACGACACGCGCCGCCGCGAAGGCTCGCGTAGCCTGCGCATAGTGGCCCCCACCACCGTCGACCAGTTCCTCGGGTGGGGACTGGGCTTCGGCACCTCGCTCGCGTCGTTCGACGTGGGCGGCGAGAACTGGGAACGCTACAACCGCGTCAAGCTCTACGTCTACCCCGACTGCGAAGGGGCGCGAAGCATCTACCTGAACCTCTACGTCGAAAACGACGGCAAGGTGAAGGTGCCCGACAAGTACGGGCGGGAAGGCTATCATGAGATGAACCTCATCAACCGCCAATGGAACGAATGCACGGTGGAGATGACCGAGCTGCCGCGCGACCGCGTCAGCAAGCTTTCCTTCGCCATCGAGGTATTCGGCCGGGAGCGTACGATGGGCGACTCGCTGAAGTTCGACATCGACCAGGTCGAGCTGCAAACCGTGGCCCGCCCCGAAGTGGTGTCGGGCTGGCAACCGGCCGAAGGGCGCGTCATCTTCTCCACCTCGGGCTACCGCGCCCACAGCAGGAAGAGCGCCATCGCCAAGGTGCCCGGCAACGACGGCACGTTCCAGCTGGTCGACGCCGACACCCGGCAGCCCGTGTACAGCGGGCGGCTACGGAAGCAGGAGACCTATACCGGCCACTTCGAGGTGGCCGACTTCACCGATTTCCGCACGCTGGGACAGTACCGCCTGCGGGTGAACGACGTCACCACCATGCCCTTCGGCATCAGCGACGACATCTGGGACAACTCGGCCTGGAGGGTGCTCAACTTCATGTTCGTGGAACGTTGCGGATACCCCGTACCCGACAAGCACGGCGTTTGCCACACCGACCTCAACGGCACGTACGACGGGAAACAGTTTGCCGTGAACGGAGGCTGGCACGACGCCGCCGACATGTCGCAACAAACCTTGCAGACGGGCGAGATCGCCATGGGCCTGCTCGAGATGAGCGTCCGGGCCAAGGCGAAAGGCAACCGCCAGCTCCAGCTGCGCCTGCGGGAAGAGGCCGAATGGGGTATCGACTACATCCTGAAAACCCGCCTGGGCGACGGATACCGCGTGCAGACATGGGGCACCAACCTATGGACGGACGGATTCATCGGCACCAAAGACGACACGGGACGCCGGCAAGCGCGCGTCCACAACCGCGCTTTCGAAAACTTCGTCTTCGCGGGCATCGAAGCGTACGCCGCCATGAACATCGAACACGACTCGGTCCTGGCGGGATTCCTGCGGAAGGCCGCGAAGGAAGACTTCGCTTTCGCCCTGGCGCGGTACGACAAGACGGGATTCGACGAGCTGACATCGGGCGGAGGCGGGGGCGACCATGCCGCCATGGCGCCGCGCAGCCAGTACATGGCCAACATCTCATGGGCGGCGAGCATGCTCTACAAGCTCACGGGCGAACAGGCGTACGCCGACAAGGCCGCCGAAGCCATACGGTATACCCTGCGCTGCCAGCGCGTCGAGCCTCTCGGCGACCGCGACCAGACCCGCGGATTCTTCTACCGCGACCTCGAGCGCAAGTCCATCACGCACTACAACCACCAGTCGCGCGACCACTACTACATGTGGGCGCTCACCCTGCTCTGCCAGACGCAACCCACCCACCCCGAATACGCCAAGTGGGCCGACGCCATCCGCCTCTACGGCGACTACCTGAAAGGCATCATGAAGTACGTCGCCCCCTACGGCATGGTGCCGAGCGGTGTCTATCACGTCGACGAGGTGAACGACTCGGTGAACTTCTACATCGCCCAGGTAGGCATACGTAGCGGTGCCGCCAACGACTACAGGGAGCAATTGCGCAATGGCGTACGATTGGACAAAGAGCACTACCTGCGCCGCTTCCCCGTGTGGTTCTCGTTCAAGGGGAACGCCGCCGTACAGCTCGCCACGGGCAAGGCCGCCGCGCTCTGCGCCAAGTTCCTGCGCGACGACGAGCTGACCGACATCGCCGAGCAGCAGCTCTTCTGGATCGTAGGCAAGAACCCCTTCGGACAGTCGCTCATCTGGGGCGAAGGCAGCAATTACCCACAACTCTATACCGCACTGCCCGGCGAAACGGTTGGAGCCATACCCGTAGGCATGCAGTCGCGCTTCAACGAAGACTCGCCCTACTGGCCACAATTCAACACCGCCACCTACAAGGAGGTGTGGGGAGTGCCGGCCGGTAAATGGCTCTCGCTGATCGCGGAATTCTGAACCATCATCCTCAATACCGAAGAATATGGCACTCGCATCCTATTCCGCGCGCAACGCCGCTATCGACCTGCTCCGCGCGCTCACCATGTTCACGATGATATTCGTGAACGACTTCTGGAAGATTCACGATGTCCCCCACTGGCTGGAACACGCCCGATGGGGTGAGGACTTCATGGGTCTCGCCGACGTGGTGTTTCCCTGCTTCCTCTTCGCCGTAGGGATGTCCATCCCGTATGCCATCGAGCGACGCTACGCCAAGGGATTGTCGGGCGAAAGCACCATCAAGCACATCCTCTCGCGAAGCTTCGCCCTGCTCGTCATGGGAGCCTTCATCAGCAACTCCGAAGCCCGCCTGAGTCCCGACGTGCCCTATAGCATAGGGATGTACTGGATATTGATGGTAGCCGCATTCATCGCCATCTGGAACCACTATCCGCGCGCCGGAGACGCGCGCGGCCGACGCGTCCAGATCGCCTTGAAGATCATCGGCGCGCTATCGCTGCTCTTCCTCGCCATCACCTTCCGCGGCAAGGACGACGGCAGCGTGTTCGGCGCGCATTGGGGCATCCTCGGCACCATAGGCTGGACCTACCTGGTATGCGCCATGATCTATGTCTACACCCGCGACCGGCTGAAGTACCTCATCCCGTGGTGGGCGGCATTCGCCATCGTCTGCGTGCTGGGTAGCAGGCTACGGCCCGAGCTGGGTGGAGAGGCGCTGTTGGCGCTGCCCGTTCCCAACTTCTACAACAGTATCCTCGGCATCCTCCACGTAGGCAATGGCTGCCTGCCCGCGTTCACCATGGGCGGAGTCATCCTCTCCATCATCAGTGCCCGGCACGCGCGGCCCATCTCCCCGAGGTTCACGCTCTACGCCGCCGTCGCCGTCGCCGCGTTCCTGCTCGCCGGACTGTGGGCGCACCACTATTGGATCGTGTCCAAGATAGCCGCCACGCCCACTTGGCTATGCTACGTCACGGCCATCGCCATCGGCGTGTACACCCTCTTCGCCTGGGTGGAGCGCACGGGCAAGACCGCCTGGTTCGACCCCATCAAGCCAGCTGGGACAGCCACGCTCACCACCTACCTGATACCCTACCTCGCCTACGCCTTGGCGGACATCACCGGCTACGTACTCCCCCACTGGCTGACGCACGGAATGGCGGGCATCGCCAATTGCCTCGCCTTCTCGTTTATCATCATCGCCGCGACATGGCTCCTTGGCAAGGCGCACGTGAAACTGAAGATCTAAAAAATTATCTCCCAACAATAGAACCATTGACATGAAACCACTGAGATTCGCAACGATCGGCCTGCTGGCCGCCCTGATGGCGGCTTGCGCCAACTCGTCCAAAGAGCCGGACACGTCGTATCCGCGCTTCTGGACATGGCTGGACTACCGCCCGTCCATGAACTTTGACTCCATCTGCCAACTGATGAAAGAGACCGGAATCGACGGCGTGATGCTCAACGCCGCCACTCCCGACGAATACCGCCAAGCCATCCCCACGGCCCACAAATATGGCATAGAAGTCTACGCCTGGCTGTGGACCATGAACCTGGAGCACGGGCGCGACAGCATCGTCAAGGTACACCCCGACTGGCTTAGCGTGAACCGCGACGGATACAGCCTGGCCGACAGCATGGCTTACGTGAAGTACTACAAATTCTTGTGCCCCATCTTGCCCGAGGCGCGCGACTACATCAGGCAGAAGATCGAGGCCTACTGCGCCGTGGAGGGGCTGAACGGCATCGCCATCGACTACCACAGGTTTGTCGATGTCATCCTGCCCACCACGCTATGGCCACACTACGGCATCGTGCAGGACAAAGAGTATCCGCAGTGGGACTACGGCTATCACCCCAAAATGGTCGAGGCTTTCCGGGACAAGTACGGATACGATCCCCGCGAGCAGGAAGATCCGTCGGCAGACACCAAGTGGCTACAGTTCCGCTGCGACCAGATCACCGAAGTGGCCAACATGATTGCCGACATCGTGCACAAACACGGGAAGATCATGGCCGCGTCCCCGTTCCCCACGCCAAAGATGGCCAAAAGCATGGTACGCCAGGATTGGGGCAAATGGAACCTCGACATCGTGTTCCCCATGGTGTATCACAACTTCTACACCGGCGACCCCAGCTTCATCGCCGACTGCACCACGGAGAACGTGCGCGACAAGAATCCCATGACCACGCTCTATTGCGGCATCATGGCCCCGAACGACTCCACCCTCTTCACCTGCATGGACGAAGCGCTGGACAACGGGGCGGAGGGTATTGCCATCTTCACCGTCAACAGCTTGCGCTCGCCACAGATTCGCCAGCGCTTCAAGGCCTACTCCGACAGCGTACGCGCGACACGCGCCAACCCGCAGACGACAGCGGCCGATACCGTAGCGACCAGGCACGCCAACCTCGACCCCTTTGCCAACGAGGGCTTGATGGGACGCGTCAATGAGCGCATGGCATCGTACATCGCCCAAGCGAAGC
Organism: Mediterranea sp. (in: CFB group bacteria); assembly: GCA_031261785.1. Lineage (GTDB taxonomy): Bacteria > Bacteroidota > Bacteroidia > Bacteroidales > Bacteroidaceae > Bacteroides. The sequence continues at coordinate 7,781 of JAISIZ010000015.1, read as the reverse complement.
CAGCGACGGAAGCGTCCGGGTTGCGACTGGGAAACTACAATCTCGTCGAGGCATACGGCACCACCAAAGTCTATGAGGTTACCGACGAGGCGAGCCAAACCACCTTCGACGTGACGTTCTACCTCTACGGCGATGTCATATCGGGCTGGGACGTGAAGCCGAAAGCGGCGCGCTGACCATCACCATGCGAAAGGCACGGATTTCACGGATTCCACTCCTCTTTTTTGCGGGAGCGAAATCCGCGAAATCCGTGCCTAAATCATACATCTCCCGGCCGGCTTACTTCCGCGGCGTATTGGCCAGCGTAGCCACCAGGAAGTCGTAGAACCGCTGTACGCTGGGGACGAATACCCGCTCGTCGGGCGAGTGGGGCGAGCGCAATGTCGGTCCGAACGAGATCATGTCCAATCCGGGAATGATGGCACCGATGATGCCGCACTCCAGGCCGGCATGGATCACCTTCACGGCCGGCTCCGCGCCAAACTGTTCCTTATAAGAGACCTCCATCGCCTTCAGGATGGGCGAGTTCACGTCGGGCTGCCAGCCGGAATATCCGCCGCTCAGCTCCACCTTCATGCCCGCCATGGCGAAGCACGACTGCAGGCTGGTGGTGAGGTACTCTTTCATGCTGTCGCTGGAGCTTCGGGCCAAGATCTTGATGGAGGCATGGCCGTCGCCGATGTTGATGATGGCGAGGTTGGACGAAGTCTCCACGGTATCGGGTACGGTGGGGATCATACGTGTCACGCCATTCTGGCAAGCGAAGATGGCGTCGACGAGATTGTCCTGTATCTCCTCGGGCACCTCGCCTTTGGGAAGTTCTACGCGCTCGGCGCTGAGCGAGATGGGCGTCTCGATGTCGCCGTATTCCTCGTTGAAGAGGTCTTGGTAGTACTTCACCAATTCGAGCAGTCCGGATTCATTGTCGGCGGGTATGGTGAGGGTGGCGCCGGCTTCCCTCGGTATGGCGTTTCGCATGTTGCCGCCCTCCCAGCGGGCGAGCCGTGCCTCGCAGGTCGTTATGGCCTCGCGGACGAAGCGCACGAGCAGCTTGTTGGCGTTGGCCCGGCCTTCGTTGATCTCCAGTCCGGAGTGTCCGCCGCGCAATCCTTTCAGTGACACGCCCAGGGCGATGTCGCTCTCGTCGGTCGGTCTTTCTTTATACTCGAGCGTGGCGGTGAGGTCCATTCCTCCGGCGCAGCCGATGTATAGCTCGCCTTCCTCCTCGGAGTCGAGGTTGAGCAGGATTTCTCCGTGCACGGTTCCGGGCTTCAGCCCGAAGGCGCCGTACATGCCCGTCTCCTCGTCCTTGGTGATGAGGGCTTCGAGGGGGCCGTGCTTCAGGTCGGTGGCTTCGAGCACGGCCATGATGGCGGCTACGCCCAGCCCGTTGTCGGCTCCCAGCGTAGTGCCGCGGGCGCGTACCCAGTCGCCGTCGATGTATGTCTCGATGGGGTCTTTCTCGAAGTCGTGCACGGTGTCGTTGTTCTTCTGCGGCACCATGTCGATGTGCGCCTGCAGGATGACGCCTTTCCGATCTTCCATGCCGGGGGTGGCGGGCTTGCGGATGACGATGTTGCCCACCTCGTCGACGAAGGATTCCAGTCCGAGGCGCTTGCCGAAGTCGACGAGGAACTCGGTGGCTTGCTCGATGTGTCCCGACGGACGGGGAATTCGCGTGAGCGAATAGAAATGCTTCCACACGTTCTGTGGAGCTAAAGTAAGAATGGTACTCATAATATATATACTTTTTATAAATGGTTTATCTTTTTTGTCGGCGACAGCGCCGCCCAACCGTAAACGCCGAGCAAGACTACTAAAAAGGTCTGTACCCCGTGCACGATGAGCGCGAATATTCCGGCATCCTCGGCATCCACGCCGTAGAGCATCATCATGGTGATGACGGCGAAGTGCCACGGCCCGGCTCCGTTGGGCGTGGGAACGATGATGGCGAACGTACCGCCCACGAACATCACCAGCGCGGCCGTAAGCCCCAGCCCCTCACTAAACCCGAAGCAGTAGAAGGTGAGGTAGAAATGGAGGAAGTAGCAGCCCCATATCGCCACGGTGTAGAAGACGAACAGCGGAATGTTGGGAACGTGGCGGAGCGAGAGCACGCCCTCGCGAAGGTTGAGCGCGAAGCCTTTCACCCGCTCATAGAAGAATAGCGTCTTGCGGATGGAGTAGAGCAACGCCAGCACGCCTGTCACGCAGAGCAGGGCGATGTAGAACCACACGGAGGTGAAGAGGTGCAGCGTCGAGGGAATCTTTGTCCCCGTCTGCCGCAGGAAGGTGGTGAAGAGCGGAAACTGCGTCAGCACCGTGACCAAGGTCACGAGGCCGAGCGTGAGCATGTCCACCAGCCGCTCGGTGACCACCGTGCCCAGCGACTTGGCGAAAGGCACCTGGTCCGACCGCGACAGGATGCCGCAACGGCTCACCTCGCCAAGGCGGGGGACCAGCAGGCTGGCGGCGTAGGAGACGAAGACGGCGTACACGCAATTGCTCCGCCGCGGATAGGCGTCGAGCGGCTCGAGCAGCTGTCGCCAACGCCAGCCGCGGATGGCCTGTGGCAAGATGCCAAACAGCAACGAGAAGAGCAACCATCCCCAGCGGGTGCCGTGCGCGAGTGTCTGCCAGGCACGCGCGAAATCGAAATCACGATAGACCCAATACAGGATAAAACCACCCAAAGCGATGGGCAGCAGGAGCTTCAGCACTTGTCGAATCGATTTCTTCATCGGTTATTCGGCTCTGTAACGAGCAGTTTCTTTGTTATTCATTCTTCGTTCTTCACTTAAAAAAACTACCTTTGTCCGCTACAAAAGTAACCATTTAGTCGGTAAATGAAATTAGTAAGACCAAAAAAGTTTCTTGGACAGCATTTCCTGACGGACCTGGATGTGGCACGAGCCATCGCCGACACCGTCGACGCTTGCCCCAACATCCCCATCCTCGAGGTGGGACCGGGCATGGGCGTGCTCACCCAATACCTTATTAATAAGGAGAGGCCGCTGAAGGTGGTGGAGCTGGACGACGAATCGGTGGAATACCTGCGCCGCGCCTACCCCGCGCTGGAGGAGGAAATCGTCGAGGACGACTTCCTCAAGATGCGCCTCGACCGGCTGTTCGGCGGGGAGCCGTTCGTGCTCACGGGCAACTACCCGTACAACATCTCCAGCCAGATCTTCTTCAAGATGCTCGAATACAAGGACCTCATACCCTGCTGCACCGGCATGATACAGAAAGAGGTGGCCCAGCGCGTCGCCGCCCCGCCCGGCGGCAAGACCTACGGCATACTGAGCGTGCTCCTACAGGCCTGGTACCACGTGGAGTACCTCTTCACCGTAGGCAGCGAGGTGTTCGACCCTCCCCCGAAGGTGCAAAGCGCCGTGGTGAGAATGACGCGCAACGACGTCAGCGAGCTGGGGTGCGACGAGCGACTGTTCAAGACCGTGGTGAAGACCACCTTCAACCAGCGACGAAAGACATTGCGAAACTCCATAAAGCCCATACTCGGACAGGGATGCCCGCTCACCGAAGACAAACTCTTCGACCGCCGTCCCGAGCAACTCTCCGTGGCCGAATTTGTCGACCTCACCAACCGCGTGGAGGAAGCGCTAAAAAAACAGGAAGCATGATGACCGAGGAATACATTGAACAGGCCCGAAACCTCGTGGAGCAGAAGGAGGCCGGAAGGCTGAAGACACTGCTGGACAACCTCCACCCGGCGGACATCGCCGAGTTGTGCGACGACCTCGACGCCGAAGAGGCACGCTACGTCTACCTCTTGCTCGACAACGAGACGGCGGCCGACGTGCTGCTCTCCATGGACGAGGACCGGCGCAAGGAGTTCCTCGAGCTGATCCCGTCGGAAACCATCGCCAAGCGATTCGTCGACCACATGGACACCGACGACGCCGTGGGGCTGATGCGCGAACTCGACGAGGAGAAGCAAGAGGAAGTGCTCGCGCATATCGAGGACATCGAGCAGGCGGGCGACATCGTCGACCTGCTGAAGTACGACGAGAAGACCGCCGGCGGACTGATGGGCACGGAGATGGTTCTCGTTAACGAGAACTGGAGCATGCCCGAATGCCTCAAGGAGATGCGCCAACAGGCCGAGGAACTCGACGAGATCTATTACGTCTACGTCATCGACGACGACGAACGGCTGCGAGGCATCTTCCCGCTGAAGAAAATGATCACCTCCCCATCCGTCTCGAAAGTGAAACACGTGATGCAGAAAGACCCCATAGCCGTGCACGTCGACACCCCCGTGGAAGAGGTGGCGCAAACCATCGAGAAGTACGACCTCGTGGCCATACCCGTGGTCGACAGCATCGGGCGACTGGTGGGACAGATCACCGTCGACGACGTCATGGACGAGGTGCGCGAGCAGTCGGAACACGACTACCAGCTCGCCTCGGGTCTGTCGCAAGACGTGGAGACCGACGACAACGTGCTCCGCCAGACCACCGCCCGGCTACCCTGGCTGCTCATCGGCATGATAGGAGGCATCGGCAACTCCATGATACTGGGGAACTTCGACACCACCTTCGCCGCGCACCCCGAGATGGCGCTATACATCCCCCTCATCGGCGGGACGGGCGGAAACGTAGGCACGCAGTCGTCGGCCATCGTGGTGCAAGGCTTGGCCAACAGCTCCCTCGACGTGAAGAACACCGTCAGGCAAATCGGCAAGGAGTCCGTCGTGGCGCTCATCAACGCCAGCATCATCTCCTTGCTGGTCTACACCTACAATTTCATCCGCTTCGGAGCCGCGTCGACCGTCACCTACTCCGTCTCCATCAGCCTGTTCGCCGTGGTCATGTTCGCCTCCATATTCGGCACGCTGGTGCCACTCACCCTCGAGAAACTGAAGATCGACCCCGCCATAGCCACCGGCCCGTTTATCGCCATCAGCAACGATATTATTGGCATGATGCTGTACATGGGAATCACCGTTTTACTCTCCTGAACAAAAAAAGTGAGGAAAAAAGTATGAAGTAAACGTATTATTTCATTAATTTGTACCCCAAACTAATATATTGATGATAGACGCTCATGAATCTAACCTCCCCTTGAGCCAAGGGGACTTGGAAGAAAAGACCAAAGCCGAGGTTTCGGAAGCGACGACAGAAACGCAAACCCCGGCCCAGGAGGCCACCGACGTAAGCCCATCGCAAGTGGAGGAAACGGAGGCCCAACCGGAGAAAACCAACAACGAAGTTCAACCGGAGACCAGCGAGGCGGAAGCGAACGACGCCCCCGCCGAGGAGGTCGTCGGCCTAACGGAAACGCTCGAGGACGAGGAGACGCCCACCGACGCGGAACAAGAGACACCCACCACCGAGGATGCCCCTGCCGACGAGAAAGCGCCCACCATCCCTGCCACCAAGGAAGAAGCGCTGAACGAACTCAAGAAGTGCGCGCAAGACGCCGACAACGCCTCCCGGCAGGACATCGACAACCTCAAGCAAGTATTCTATAAGCTGCACAACGCCGAGGTCGAAGCCGCCAAGCTCGCCTTCGTCGAAGGCGGCGGAGCCGAGGAGGAGTTTGTCCCGGCCGACGACCCCGTGGAAACGGAGTTCAAGCGGCTGATGGCCATCATCCGCGACAAGCGGAGCAAACAGTCGGCCGACCTCGAACGCCGCAAGGAGGAGAACCTCCAGGTGAAACTATCCATCATCGAGGAGCTGAAAGAACTCGTCGAATCGGGAGAAGACACCAACAAGTCCTACGTGGAGTTCAGGAAACTGCAACAACAATGGAACGAGACCAACCCCGTACCACAAGGCAAGGTGAACGAGCTGTGGAAGAACTACCAGCTGCAAGTCGAGAAATTCTACGACCTGCTCAAGATCAACAACGAACTCCGCGAGTACGACTTCAAGAAGAACCTCGAGATAAAGACCCGCATCTGCGAGACAGCCGAGAAGCTCGCCGCCGACGAGGACATCGTGACTGCCTTCCACCAATTGCAAAAACTCCACCAGGAATATCGCGACGCCGGACCCATCGCCAAGGAACTACGCGCCGCGCTGTGGAGCCGCTTCAAGACGGCATCGGCCATCATCAACAGGCGACATCAGCAGCACTTCGAGTTGCTGAAAGCTACCGAGCAGCACAACCTCGACCAGAAAACGGTGATTTGCGAGATCGTGGAAACGATCGAGTTCGACAAGCTTAAATCCTTCTCGGCCTGGGACAGCAAGACCAAAGAGGTCATCGCCCTGCAAAACAAATGGAAGACCATCGGCTTCGCCCCGCACAAGATGAACGTGAAGATATTCGAGCGTTTCCGCCGGGCATGCGACGAGTTCTTCAAACGCAAGGCAGCCTTCTTCAAGAGCCTCAAGGACGAGATGAACGAAAACCTCACCAAGAAAAAAGAACTCTGCGAGAAAGCCGAAGCGCTGAAGGACAGCACCGACTGGAAGACCACCGCCGAGGAACTTTCCAAGCTGCAAAAGGAATGGAAGGCCATAGGCCCCGTCTCGCGCCGACATTCCGACGCGGTGTGGAAACGCTTCATCGCCGCGTGCGACTACTTCTTCGAGAAGAAAAACAAAAACACGTCGTCCAACCGCTCCTCCGAGATAGACAACCTCCGACGGAAGAAAGCCATCATACAGAAGCTCGACGAGATCGACGACGAGATGGACGCCGACGAGGCCAGCGAACAGGCGCGCGCCCTGATGAATGAGTGGAACAACACGGGTCACGTGCCGTTCAAGGAAAAAGACAAGATCCTCAAGCAATACACCGACCGCGTGGAGCGCGTCACCAGCCGCCTCCACATCAGCGCCCCGCGGAGGCCGAACGCCCAGCGTTCCAACTCGGGCGTCGGCCAAGAGAGCGGACAGACGCCCTTCCGCGAGCGCGAGCGGCTGACCCGCACCTACGAGAGCATGAAGAGCGAGTTGCAGACCTACGAAAACAACATCGGCTTCCTCACCTCTTCTTCCAAGAAAGGCAGCAGCCTGGTGGACGAGATGAACCGCAAGGTAGAGAAACTCAAGACAGAGCTCGAGCAGATGAAGGCGAAGATAAAGGCCCTCGACGACTCAATGAGGGAAGCCGAGGAAGCGACCGCCGCCACCAGCGAGGAATAGCGACGACGCTTCATGCCAGGAAAATAAAAATAGTGCCCGGAGGAGGTCGTCAGACCACTCCGGGCACTTCGTTTGTATCCTTGTTTAAGTCGCGATCATCGACCGTGACAGTTCTTGTATTTCCGATGAAGCCATCTACCTTGCTCTTTCCTCAAAGAAAACGCCGCCTTCCTGCTCTTGGCGGCTATGTGCAAGAACTTCTACGCCCATTTGGTCGGCAAGGTAGCGAAGGTTTTCACCGATATCAAGCCTGAAAGCAGGGTGAAGCGATTTATCTTCCGCTTCATTGCCGTATTGGAAAAATGGATAAGGGCGGGAAGGCAATGGATGCTCAACATCTATTCTGACAAGCCCTACAAGCAACTCTGGATAACATGATAGCCTATACATCGCGGGAGAAATCGAACTGACTCCACTCTGTGGAGAAAGGGGAAGGTATGACCCGACGATACAGTATGATGGACATTGAGAGACGAAAATAGGCAATAAACGGTATGAAAAGGCGGAATAACAGAAAAACACAGAGAGGATTAATCTGCTGCGGGTGTGTAAACTAAACTGTGTCATCTAAAAATTCCCTGTCAAGATTCTCGTTTGCAGTTAGCTTGCCTTGTCTTGTTGCTTGGGGCATGCCCCAAGCAACAAGACAAGGCAAAATTA
>JAISIZ010000080.1 GCA_031261785.1 Mediterranea sp. (in: CFB group bacteria) | reverse complement strand
AGTACATCGGCAAGGAGTACGACACCGAGAACGGCCTGAACTGGTACGACGTGGAAGCCCGCATGATGGACGGCCTGCGGTTCACGACGATGGATCCGCTGGCGGAGAAGTATTACTCGATAAGCCCGTACGCGTATGGGATGGGGAATCCGATGAAATTCGTGGATAGAAACGGATTATACCCGGAATCTATCTTACAATACGATCCTAATTTGGGACTATATGAAGGATACCGGTTTACGGCATTAGCCGCTCAATTATTATCTTTCGTATCGGGCGTAAGCCGTGTATACATAGATAACGCCATTGTTCAAGAGCGAAAACCGGGCCAATATCGTCCATTGTATCCAGCGAATAAAAGTGGTGGAGCGATAACCATTGGGCATAGCATTGGAGTGACAATAACATATACCGAAAATTGGTTTGATGATGATCCCTCATCATATAATGGGCATGGATACGGTCAAAATATTTATGCTTGGCTCAGTCTATCAGCACATGAAATTGGGCATATCCCACAAATTGGAAAGTTAGGGGGTATTATGGGATACTTATATGAATTCGTGAAGCAATATGCGAAATACGGACATGATGCTGCTCCGCTGGAAAAAGAGGCCGAAAAAGGACGAACTGAGTTTAAAGAGTTTTATAAGTTTGCAAATACAACTTATGGACAAAATTCTATTGAGTCTCTATTTAACTCAAAAGACACAGAAGGACAGAAAATGTACACGCTGAATAGCTGGTGGAATTCCTATCAAGAGTATATGAATAAAAAAACCGTATCTTTCATCGGTAATTTCCAAAATTTGCAACTAGGTGTATATACATGGAACGGCGTTGATTGGACACCATAAAAATAAATAATATATGAAACAGATCTTTTTAACAATCCCGTTAATGGCATTACTTTCATGTAGTGGCAATGAAATATATTGCGATATGGAGCAACAAGCGATTGCTACTTGTTCGGGGAAACCTATATCATCGTTATATATAGAATACGCGGATAGTCATGTGTATTACTATTTTAGAAAACGGCCAAACAGGAAAGGAACAAATTTATTCAGTCTTATTAATATCGATACGTGCTATACTATAACATTGAACTCCATAGACCATGACATTCGCCATATCCCATTTGCGTTAGAACCCAATAAAGAATATCTGGTTGAACATATTTCGGACGGTGACGCCGGTGCCGGTATACTACGCTTTAAAACGAATGGCCAAGGCGTTATTGTAGAGTCCGATAAAACGTATTGTTATTGATTCACTGTTTAGACGACATCTATTAGATGAGGACAGCAAATGCGTACAATCTCCTGAATCTCCCCCAAAAGGTTACCTTCGCGGAACCGGGCGTTTACAACGAGTACGTCTACTCGGCGGACGGAACGAAACTCTCCGTCCTCCACAAGAAGGCGAGCACCGAGGTACGCACGGATTACGTCGATATGATCTACAAGAACGGCTCATTGGACATGATTCTCGTGGACGGTGGCTACATCAAGGACAGCCAGTACCACTTCTTCCTCCGGGACCACCTGAGGAGCAACCGCGTGGTAGCCGACGCGAACGGCAACATTATCCAAGCCAACCATTACTATCCCTTTGAAAATGGGGTAATAATTCCTATTCAAAATCATGAAGCAAACTATTAAAACAGAATTAAAAAGATTCGCAATCTTACTTCTTATCGATATTCTACTGATTGGTGGATGGGTAATCTGTCATGATTCTAATTCACTTGTGATGTTTATATCTACTCTTCCTGTCCCATTTGTAATCAATCTATTTATCATTCCATTTATGTATCTCATAAAAAAGGAATATGTGTATATGATTTTCGTGAATGCGTTTATCACTCCTATCATGTTTTCCCTTTTTTGGATGTGGAATATCGAGATACAGAGGCATCTATTCATGGAGGAGTGGCTTTTTGATGTTAATGGGCAAGAATACTCAATATCGTATCATACGAACGATAATGAGGAAAAGATGTTTTGGCTTTATCGTCTGGACGCTGTAGGTTCGTGGTCGGAAGATAGAGGCACCTTTTCTCTTAGAAAGGATACGGTATTCTTCAATTCAATAGATAGTGCAACGATTTACTATATCTATAAAGATTATCTATACGATTTTATTAGTCCATACGATTTAAGGAGAAAGAGGACTGATATCCATCAAATGATAAAAGTCAAAAAGCGGTATTAATATGCCTTTAGGAAGAAATGAGATATTGAATTTTCGTAAGTATTATGATATGGATTTCGCAAGGTTGACCAATCGCTGGGCAGGATGCCCTGAAAGGGCCAAAATGTGGCTGAAAGCCTTTGCCTGTAAGGCTCTTAACCCAGCCCAACGCAGAGCGAAGCGACGCGTTGGGTTCCCGTGGGAGTATGACGTTTCGGGCTGTAAGCCCAGGTTATCCCTCATGATTTGCGGCAGAGAGATAAGCTGCCCTGTCAGGGCGCAACGTGATATGCGCTTTGGAAACCCAACGTGCCGCTCGTTCCTCGCTCTGCGTTGGGCTGGGTTAAGAGCCTTTCAGGCAAAGGCTTTCAGCCACATTTTGGCCCTTTCAGGGCGCTCATCCAGCGGTTCGTTCATCACTAATCGCTCATCACTAATCTTTCAGTTTTTCAGGCCTTCTATTCATCGGCTTGTCAATTCTGAATTCGAATACTTGCGAAAGTTTAGTGAAATATTGGAAGAATGGAAAATTCAGCATCGCCTACTCCTACGACAGGCATGGCCATATCCTGAGCTTGAAATGGCATGGAAACAAAGAGCCGTAATAGTTGGACGCTACAATAAGCAAGTCATAGATGAAACTGATATTGTCCCTTATTGAACAAAGAAGATGGTATATAGATATAAAGATTTGATTTTTGGCATCAACGTATTGGTCAGTCTATATGCGTTTTTAATTTGCCTGCTCATGCCGTTCTTTCATCGCAGCGGATACGTGGAAGAGACACTGTTCCCTTGTTTCTTGTCTCTCTTGGCACAATCGCTCGTTGCCTTTATTGGACTAAAAACAAAAGATGAGATCATTGCCGATTTTTGTGCGCTATTTAGCATATTGATACTCATTGTGGAATTTCTCATACTGATTATGAAGTGATGAAAGCAGGAACCATAAAATTAGTGATGACGCTTATCAACATGGTTGAATTGATAGCGATTATTACATATGTGAGTGAGCATCTTCATGCCTCGGCCATGATAGTTGTATTCTTCCTGATGCCGCTTTATATCGCTTCACTTGCCATTCTTGCGGTTGCCACAAAACTTAACCACAGGATTATGATCAATTTGTATTTTGCGAGCAGTATTCTCGTTTTAAGCTTTATCGTCTATTGTACATTTAATCTTCATTGAAAATGAAAAAAAGTATGAAATATGTAATGGCTCTGTCCTTACTGCTAATAAATAATTGTTTATGGGGGCAAGCGAACAAGTCTGATGTACCAATAATTATTCCAACATTTGAAAATTATCAATATATCAACAATGCTATTCCATCTATATACGATGGACAGATAGTCGATTCTTTAAAAATCGCATATGTCGCAATAGTGCAATTTCGCCATCCATTCTCCGATAAAACGAAGCCATATATCGTAGAGCGTGTTGAATTGTCTAAAATTAGGTTGCTCTATCCTGTGGATAAAGAAAAGGGAATGGCAAGATTTCAGGATGAAGATGACTTAAAAACGATCCAAGAGAAACGAATTTGGACAGTATGCACTGAAACGTTATCAGTATGGTATGAACATCAGCCGTATGCTAATTATTACTACGACAGAAGTGATCTGGATGGGAAGCGAATTTCATTTGGTGGTGCTTTATGGTTAAAGCCTTTAAAAAAATAGTAGCAAGTTTATGTTTTGGCTCCCTAAAACAGATAAAGTACCATCCCGCCAGTCTATTCATAAGGCATCACTGACCCTATTGAAGCAAATGGGACAGATAGCGATTCTCTACGATGGACCTGCTGAGGAGAAGTATTACTCGATAAGTCCGTACGTCTATCGCATGGGGAATCCTGTGAGGTATCTGGATCCGACAGGCAAAGAAGCCAGTCCCATATATAGCGTGGAGGGGGAGCTTCTTGGGACAGACGACCAAGGTTTGCAAGGCGACGCTATCGTGATGGATGGACAGGACTTTACACAGGGCATGAGCCATGGAGAAGCGATGGCGAAGAATTTGGGCGAAGATGGTTTCGTTTCGGAAGAGGCTTATGCTAAATATAGAGAAAATTACGAGAATCTTCCGAATAGACCAGACTATGACGGGTACCTGACAAAAGCGGAAGCCGATAAATGGTGGAGAGGGAGATCTGGGGAACCATTATATGTAGACCAAAGCAAAACGGAGTTGCACGGAGTAAATACAAAATGGGTAGGTCGACCAAGAGGACCAAATGACGGGAAAGATTTTCTAATAAGAAGTTACAATTATTCCAGAGTTCCGGCCGTAATTAAAAAGTAGATTAAAGATGAAATATATCAAGTACGCATTAATAGCAATGATAATAGCTTTTATAGGCTTCTTTATATACAGTGAACAATTTTCCGATCCATTAGGGGATGGCGATGCTAATATTCTATTCCCCAATATTGACATTCATCTCAAGATGATACATCATAAGGATTTTGCGGGATTTGGAAAAGATTTCTTCGATATTTATGTATATAAAGCCTATAACGCAAGCATTGAAAATGCTTATCCTCAGTTTGGGTATGAATGGAGTTATGCTCGAATAGATAGTACAGCAGCCACTTCCACTTGGTTGAGATGCCCAGTAGACAGTGCGACATTAGTAAAATATGAATTTGAATTGGATGCTATTATCCGCAATGATTATGGCAAATACAAATTCTTAAGAGGTTTATTAATGAATGAGCGTAACTATTATAGCTATGTTTTCATTGATTCTCATGAAAAATACTTTTTCTTATATGAATCGGAGAAGAATTATTTGTATTATATCAGACAACGGGGATTTTGATCTTGGCAAACCTATTGCAAGAACTGTCACAAGCTTGACGCGACGGGGCGTAGTCTCAAGAAACGGCACAGAGTCTTCCTACTGCTATTTTGTAGACGATTTGCCCTCCACGCAGATGCGATATGAAGGGATCGGCTTGTTAAAGTGGAAGATGGGGTGCCCTCCTCATCCCCATCGCTCTCAACCGATATTTCTCCCGATTTTCGCAATTGGAGCAGTGCCGACATAGAATATTCCTATATAGCCAGTACGTCCGACTCTATCCGGTTTAGAGCAAAGCTGATAGAATGTTCTATTCAAATACCATTTAAACAAGTGAAGCGATGAAGATACGCGCCTTTTTAGTTGTCGTGTTCATGCCCATCTTGATATGCGGATATGCACAGATTATACCACCTCCTTCAGTGATGAACGAGGAAGTAGCGATTGCGCTGAAGAGATTAGATTCGGAACGATTAGCGCAACGCGTTGTGGGTGCCGATCGCCAAGTGGACAGTATCATCATCGAGTATGTGAATAGGGATATAATGACGATCGTATCGATTCCTTGCGGCGACTTTGAGGCGAATTTTCCCAAGAGAAAGGGAATAGTAGTTAAGGACCTAAAACGTATTAGTGAATTTAAGAAGATACTTTCCGGCATAACAAATAAAAAGTATGTTGATAAAGGCGAGATAGACGTGAGATGTAAACTGTATTTGTTTACGGATACTATCGTCTCCGCTCTTTGTGTGGACAATTTTTATGTGAGTGATAACGATAGGCTGTATCCGATAGTTGATGAGTTATGGGAACTGATAGAATCTTCAATCGCGGAAGAAGTTCCTATTGAAAAGCATTTCCATGAAGGAGAACTAATTTTCCCGAATGGGAAAGACAGTATCTATAACTATATAAAAAAAACGATATATAAATATGATATTCAGGACACTCTTCGTATCGTAATAACCCTTAATGTTGATCAACGAGGAAATGCGGTTGATATAAAGATTATACAGAAGAAGAAGGGGGCCTTACTACCTAAAATCATTAGAGATACTTTATATGATATATTCAATAATGAACTAAAATGGCAGCCCTCTTCTTCTCGTCCCCCTAAAATAAGAGAAGTTTTGCCTATTGTCATTTATCCAAATACAAGCCCATAATGTGGAAGAGGCTTATGCTAAATATAGAGAAAACTACGAAAATCTGCCAAATAGGCCAGACTATGACGGGTACCTGGCAAAAGGCCATAGCTATGTTTCATTGATTCTCATGAAAAGTACTTTTTCTTATATGAATCGGAAAAGAATCATTTGTATTATATCTGACAACGGGGATTTTGATCTTGGCAAACCTGGGGGCACCACCGGGAATCTGTTGTGTTTGGCCAGAAACACAAATCTACCTCTGAGCATGAAGCCCGTGTTGCCACAGTCAGTGCCGCCCTTGAAAGAAGGGATAAACGATTCAAGGTAGACGCGGAAAATACCCAGCCTGATTATTCACCGCCGTCACTCGCTCCGTTCACGGCCGTCATCAGCTCCGTTCACGGCCGTCTTTGTTAAAATCACGGCCGTCTTTTTTCAAGTGACGGCCGTGATTCGTGGGATCTGTGCGCAAAAAAAACATTCAGCTCTTAGCTCGGGCGTATGGACGGCGTATTCGCTCATGTTCGGGGGCGCTTGCCGCTATTCCCACTCAATGGTGGCGGGTGGCTTGGAGCTGATGTCGTAGGTCACGCGGTTCACTCCCTTTACCTTGTTTATAATGTCGTTGGACACTCGGCCGAGGAACTCGTAGGGCAGGTGCGCCCAGTCGGCCGTCATGGCGTCGGTGGAAGTCACGGCGCGCAGGGCCACCGCACGCTCGTAGGTTCGCTCGTCGCCCATCACGCCAACCGACTGCACGGGCAGCAGGATGACACCCGCTTGCCATACCTGGTCGTACAACCCGGTGTCGCGGAGACCTTGGATGAAGATGTCGTCGGCATCTTGCAGGATACGTACCTTCTCGGGGGTGATGTCGCCGAGGATACGTACCGCCAGACCCGGTCCGGGAAAGGGATGGCGGGTGATGAGATGCTCGGGCATGCCCAGCTCGCGTCCTACCCGTCGCACCTCGTCCTTGAACAGCAGGCGGAGCGGCTCGCATAGCTTGAGATTCATCTTCTCGGGCAGGCCACCCACGTTGTGGTGGCTCTTGATCACCGTGCCCGTGATGGAGAGCGACTCGATGCAGTCGGGGTAGATGGTGCCCTGAGCCAGCCACTTCACGTCGCGCAGCTTGCGGGCCTCCTCGTCGAAGACGTCGATGAATCCCTTGCCGATGATCTTGCGTTTCCGCTCGGGGTCGGTCACCCCGGCCAGCTCGTCGAAGAATTTCGCCGAGGCATCCACGCCGATGACGTTCAGCCCCAGACATTCGTAGTCGTGCGTCACGTTGCGGAACTCGTTCTTGCGCAACATGCCGTGGTCGACGAAGATGCAGGTCAGGTTCTTCCCGATGGCCCTGTTCAGCAGCACGGCGGCGACAGACGAATCCACGCCCCCACTCAGGCCGAGCACCACCTTGTCGTCGCCCAGGCGGGTTTTCAGCTCGGCCACGGTGCTCTCGATAAACGAGGCGGCCGACCAGTCTTGCTTACATCCGCAGGCGTCGACTACGAAGTTGCGCAGCATCCGCATGCCGTCTTCGGTGTGGAACACTTCGGGGTGGAACTGTACGCCCCATATCGATTCGCCCGTCACCCGGTAGGCGGCGATGTCCACCTCGTCGGTCGAGGCGATCTTCTCGAATCCCTGGGGCAGGGCGGTGATGGTGTCGCCGTGGCTCATCCACACCTGTGTGCCGGGGCGTACGCCGTTGAAGAACGGGTCGGCCGCATGGAGCTTGCTGAGGTGCGCGCGTCCGTATTCGCGCGTGCCGGCCGGCTCTACCTTGCCGCCATACGTATAGGCCATGAGCTGCGCGCCGTAGCAGATGCCGAGGATGGGGACGCGGCCGCGCAGCTCGTCGAGGTCGAGCTTGAACGCGGATTTGTCGTACACCGAGAACGGGCTGCCCGACAGGATGACGCCTTTCACGCTCGGGTCGTCCTTGGGGAACTTGTTGTAAGGGATGATCTCACAGTAGGTGTCCAGCTCGCGCACCCGCCGACCGATGAGCTGCGTGGTCTGCGAACCGAAATCCAGAATAACTATCTTCTCCTGCATATCCAAATAAGGGGTGTTTTAAATGTAACGTGCGCGAAAGTAGGTAAATTCCGCGGTATCCGCAAATGAATGTCATCCGTAACATAGGTCGGCTTGGGGTAATGCTCTTCCGGAGGTGGCGCAACCCCGGGCTAATCCATTGTCCACCCGGTGATGCCCCTCGTCTGCCGGTCGTAGTTGATGCCCACTTTCACTACCGTCCGTCCGTCGGTCTCATAGGGGATGGCATAACCTTTTTGGTTGATCTGCGCCAGCGCCTCTTCGGGGGTAGAGTCGACTTTCAGCTCAAAGAGGTAGACGTAGCGCGTGTTGGTAACGATCGCGTCGACACGACCTGAGGCTGTTTTCACTTGCGTGCGCGTGAGCTGTCCCATGAGCGTGAAGATGATGTAGAAAATGGTCTCGAAGCGCGACTCGTTGTCGCTCTTCTTCTCGTAGGGGATGGAGGCGACGAACGCGCGCAGGCGGGTGAGGCAGGCATCGATGTCGCCCGTGTCGAGCGCTTCCTTCATGGCGATGAGGCTCATGTCACTCTCTATCTTGCTGTAGCCCAACACGGTGGGAAGCAGCGAGCGCAGGAAGCCGTAGCGCACCTCCTCGTTGGGGTAGCCCAGGGCGTAGATGCCATTCTTGAAGTCCTTGATGGTGAGGTATCCGCTCTGGTAGAGCACGGGGATGGGGTCGGTGAGCGTGTCGGTCGACTGGTCGAACGCGTCGGGCATGGCCTTGCAGCCTTCCATGTCCATCAGCGGCATGTTCCGCTCGCGCAGCAAGTCGATGAGGAAGGTGGGGGTACCGGTGGAGTACCAGAAGCTATCGTATCGCTGGCTGGCCAGTACGTTGATGAGCGAGAAGGGGTTGTACACGCCCTCACTCTCCTCGCTGAAGTGGTAGCCGTCGTACATCCGCTCCAAGTGGGCGCATGCCTCCTCGAACGTCTCCTTGTTGCGCCTGGCCAACGCTTCGATATCGGGTTTGAAGTTGGCGAGCAGCTCCCTTTCGGTGATGCCGCATATGCCGCTGTACTGTTCCCATAAGCTGATGTTCTGCAGGCTATTCAGCTCACTGAAGATGCTCATCTGGCTGAACTTGGTGATGCCGGTGATGAAGAGGAAGCGGAGGATCTCGGTGTTGTCCTTCAGGGGGCTGAAGAACTCGCGGGTGATGTCGCGCAAGTCTTCGCGTAGTGCCTTGTCTCCCGAACTGTCCAATAGCGGGGAATCATATTCGTCGATGAGGATGACTACCGGCTGTCCCGTCTGTTCGTAGGCTTGGTGGATTATGTTTTCGAATCGGCCTCCAAAAGTTTCGTTCGCGTCGACACATCCATACGTCTTTTCCCATTGGACGAGTACCTTGTTTAGGAGTAACTCCATGTTTCGTACGGAGGTGTATCGTGTTCGTGCGAAGGATAGATGCAGCACGGGATATTGGATCCATTCCTTCTCGAGTCCCTCCATCGCCAGTCCTTCGAAAAGGTGCCTTTTGCCCTCGAAATAAGCTTTCAGCGTGGAGAGTAGCAAGCTTTTGCCAAATCGGCGGGGTCGGCCGAGAAAATAGATCTGGTTGGTGTTGGCCATCTGGTACACTAAGTCGGTCTTGTCCACGTACAGGTATTTGCGGGTACGCAGTTGCTCGAAGTCCTGTATTCCTATCGGAAAGATGCGGGTTGGTAGTGTGGTTGCCATCTCTTTTTTGAATTAAAAATGGAGAATTGAGAATTTGAAATATGAATTCACGGCAAATATACGGGTTTCCTTTGGATTCCCAAGTCTCTCGGACGACGAATCGTTATGGACTCGGCACTTATACTTTCAATTTGATGCCTATCCTCGCCAGTCCGCCTCCTATGGCGACAATGACCAACGCGAAGAGGAGCGAACGGAGCAAGCCCGGGATGCCGGCGCAGAGCAACTGCGGATAGTGGAAATCCAGCAGTTGCCACACGGCATACCACGCGTAGGGAATGATGTAGCAGGTGAGCGTCGCCGTGCCCGCGGGCTTTATCAGGCCGAACCAGTTGGCTTTGCCCCGGACATCGGTGAGCCAATAGCAGAGCGCGAACAGGGGGAAGAAGAGGGCGAGGCTGAAGAAGAGCCAGGTGGGCGTGGCCATGTTCTTCGAGATGATCCACGTGGTGTGCGAGGCGAATCCGGCGAGAAGCATCAAGGCGCCCAGCGCGCAAAGCGTGTAGGCGAACGTACGCCACCGCGCGGGCGTGGCGTATTTTTGCAGCAACAAGGAGGCCACCACGCCCGACATGCCCAGCGCGTGGTGCGTCCAGCCGCCGGGGATGAAGGGCAGCTCGACGACACGCAGGGCGTAGTCGCGGGGGATGAGCGAGGAGTTGTTCAGCAGGCAGAGCAAGACGCATGCCGACCAAGCCACCACGTTCTTCGACAGGCTCTCGCGGGTGAAGAGGTAGATGGCGGCGCAGACGGCATACGTCCAGCCTATCAGTCCGAGGATGCCCCACCAGCCCGTCTGGAACGGCTGGCCGTGCACGTCTTTATAGATCACCAGGAAGGCCAGCAGGCCAACGCCTGCCGCCTTCATGGCGATGTGCATGTACCGCTTTCCACCTTCGGCCTTGGGATAGACCGCCCAAACAAGGAAGAAACCAACGACCATCAGGACGGAGAACCACTGGTGGGAGAGGCCGCCCTCGACGCCCTCGTTGTTCAGCGTGAACAGTCCCATGGCGATGAGAGCCAGCGAACGCCAGAAGAGGTGCGCGATGACTTGCAAGGTGGTGTCGCCCTTCCGATAGCGATTCTGGATGGCCAGGGAGACCGACATGCCCATGCAAAACAGGAACGCGGGGAAGATGAGGTCGGAAAACCCCATCATGTCTTCGTGCGTCTCGGCATGGTGGAGCCAGTGAGGGATGTCGCGAAGTCCGGGGATATCGTTCACGAAAAGCATCAAGGTCATGGTGAGCGCGCGAAAGACATCGATCGCGGCTACTCGTTGGGAGTTATTCTTCATGATTGGATAGGAGGTGGAAAATGGATGATGTTTATTTGCTCAGACGCACGACTAATGACTGATTCTTGCCCAGCGTCACCTTCAGTGGCGTCTTGGTGGTGCCCAGGTTTTTGCCGGCGTATAGGTCGCGCACGCGGTACGGCGTCTTCTCGTCGAAGGTGACCGCCTTGTCGAACACCCGGTCGGTTACCACCCGGCCGGTCCAGTAGAATGTCAGCGGTGTCTCCTTGGCGCTATAGTTGAGGAAGAGGAACGCCCAGTCGCCTCCTGACAGGGGCTTGGCCCAGATCTGTATGTCGCCCGCGGTCTCGTACTTGAACGCCTGGATGCCCAGCTCGTCTTGGTTTAGGGCGATAATCTCGCGATTGGTCAGGATCTCCTTGGTCTGTTCGGACATCTGGCGTATGTCGTTGCCCATGATGAGCGGGGAGCAGAGCATGGCCCAGAGGGCGAAATGTGTCTGGTTCTCGAAGAGGGTGAGGTCGCCATTGCCCACTTCGAGCATGTCGAGGTCGTTCCAGTGGCCGGGGCCGGCGGCGCGGCGCAGCACGTCGTTGTCGTGCTCGCCGACGATCTGCATGATGCCCATCGGGTGCCACTGCCCGTCGTTGGCATTAACGGGGTCGAACACGGCGCCTATGTCGCCCGTGGCTCGCCAGCTATGTCCCACGGCGGGACCCCACAGCCAGGGTTCGCTGCCTCCCCATTCGCAGAGGTTGAACAAGATGGGGCGGCCGGCGGCGTAGAGCGCGTCGCGCATGGTGGTGTAGGCCCACTCGCGCCATATCCGGTCGCTGCCGCCATGGGCGAACTGCGGCGTGTTGCAGCAGTCGTATTTCAGAAAGTCCACGCCCCACTCGGCGTACTTCAGCGCGTCCTGGTACTCGTGCCCGTGGCTGCCCGGATAGCCTGCGCAGGTCTTCGTGCCGGCGCATTCGTACAGCCCGAACTTCAGCCCTTTGGAGTGCACGTAGTCGGCCACCGCCTTCATTCCGTTCGGGAATTTCTTGGGGTCGGGCACGAGGTTGCCCTCGGCGTCGCGCTCCTTGCTCATCCAGCAGTCGTCGAGGCAGACGTACTCGTAGCCGGCGTCCTTCAGCCCAAGGGCTACGAATTGGTCGGCTATCTCCTTCACCAATTGTTCGTCGATGTCACTTCGGAAAGTGTTCCAGCTGTTCCAGCCCATGGTGGGGGTTTTGGCCAGCCCTTCAAACTTCTGCGCGAAACTTCCCGTCGCGCAGCACAGCAATGCCGCTGCAAATAAAAATCTCTTCATAAATAGGAATTGGATTAATGATGTTATTTTGATTGTTGGTTACGATTGGATGGCGCGTGGGCTATGCGTTGAATACCCTGCTTCGGGCCAGCATACACGCCCCGACGATTCCCGCTCGCTCCTTGAGCTTGGAAACCACTATGGAGGTGTCTTTGTTGACCATGTTGAGCGAATATTTGCGTATGGCGCTCTTGATGGGCAGGGCGATATAGTCGTTGGTACGCGACAGCTCGCCGCCGATGATCACCAGCTCGGGATTGAACAGATTGATCAGTCCGGCGATATGCTTGCCCAGCTTCAGGCCGATTTTCTCCACGATGTCGATGCAGAGCAGGTCGTCGTTGTTGACCGATTCGATGATCTCTTCGAGCGAGAGTGGAGAGTCCTTGTCGTCGATCCGCCGGGAGAGGATGGAGTTCTCGCCGTTGCGTATGCGTTCGTGCAGTATGCGGTAGAAAGCCGAGCCGGACGTCTCGGTCTCGAGGCATCCCTTTTTGCCGCAATGGCAGAGAATCTCGTTGTCGTAGGCCGGTATGTGTCCGAACTCTCCGGAGAAACCCGACTTGCCTGTGTAGATCTTCCCGTCGATGATGATGCCGATGCCAATGCCCCAGCTGACGTTGACGAAGAGAATGTTCCGCTCGCCCTTCACGACACCTTGCATGTATTCGCCGTAGGCCATGGCCCGGGTGTCGTTGTCCACGGAGACTTTATGGCTCAGCTTGTCCGACAGGATGTCGGCCAGCGGGGCTTCCTCGAAGTTGAATTGGCTGAAGCTGTATCCCGACTCGGGATTGACGCGGCCCGACAGGTTGATGTTGATGGTCAACACCTTTTCCTCGGAGACAGGCATGTGGGTGATGAAATCGGTGACGAGGGCGCAGAGCCTGTTCAGCCCCTCGATGGAGTTCTCGAAGCGATAAGGTATGCCCATCTTCTGCTCCACCATCTCGCCCTTGAGATTGATCAGCCCGATGTTCACCGCGGATTGCTTCACCTCCACGCCGATGAAATAGGCGGAGCCGGGATTCAGCCCGTACAAGTTGGGATGGCGTCCGCCACTGGTTTCCAGCTTGCCGTAATCGTTCAGGTATCCCTCCTCGCACATCTCGTTGATGATCTTCGTGACGGTGGGGATACTTAGGTTCAGCTCTTTGGAGAGATCGGGTATCGTCGAACTGCCATTATATATATAATGTGTAATGATGTTCTTCTTGAGCAGCGCGCTTTTGCTGCCCGTCTCGATCTCCTTGATTAGTCTTCGCTCCATACTTATTTCGTCTTATTGCGATATTTATTGCGCAAAAGTAGATATTATTTTGGATATAGACGAAGAATGAGCATAAAATCTGCGTTTATTAATAAAATAATTCGCTTTATCTTTTCTATTTAATAAATCTATCGTATATTTGCGGGCGATATTAATGAGCATATTTAATATATAAGCCAATGACCCTTCGACAGGTTACTATCTTATCCGTTCTCGCCTCATGGATTGTGTTCGCTCCATGTCGTGCCAACACCCCCACGGAAGTGGACGTGTTGGTCGTGGGCGGCGGCGCCAGTGGGGTGACCGCCGGAATTCAGTCGGCCCGTATGGGTGTCCGGACGCTGATTGTCGAGGAGACGCCTTGGCTGGGCGGGATGCTTACTGCCGCCGGCGTGAGCGCCATCGATGGCAACAACCGCTTGCCCGCCGGCTTATGGGGGGAGTTCAAAGAACGTCTGGTGGCGCATTATGGCTCGGCCGATTCGCTAAAAACGGGTTGGGTGAGCGACACGGCGTTCGAACCGTCGGTAGGCAACCGCATCCTGTGGAAGATGTGTGGAGAGGAAGACAAACTGGACGTGTGGCCCGGAGCCACGCTGACGGCATTGACGAGACGGCATGGCGTGTGGACGGCCACCGTAGCCACGGGGCATAAGCGTGCGAAGACCGTGCGGGCCAAAATCGTCATCGACGCCACGGAATTGGGCGACGCGGCCAAGATGTGCGGGGCGGTATACGACGTGAGCCGGGTCGTTCAGGACCTGACGTACGTGGCCACCCTCAAGGAATACGGCAAGGATGTCGCCATACCCCGCCCAGAGGGCTATCGTCCCGAAGAGTTTGCCTGCGCCTGCGAGAATCCTTATTGCGAAACACCCAGAGACTCGGCACGGATGTGGTCCAAGCGGATGATGATCGCTTATGGCAAGCTGCCCAACCGCAAATACATGATCAATTGGCCCATCGAAGGAAACGATTACCACGCGGACCTGATAGAACGGAGCCGGGAGGCTCGTGAGGAGATACTTAAGGAAGCCAAGGCTCGCACCATGCGTTTCGTCTACTTCATCCAGCATGAGCTGGGCTATCGCACGTTGGGATTGGCGGACGACGAATATCCCACCGCCGACAGGCTCCCCTTCATCCCGTATTATAGGGAATCGCGCCGCGTCCGCGGATTGACGCGCTTCGGCATTGACGACATCTTGCGCCCGTATGAGCGCCCCGAGAAACTATATCGTACGGCCATAGCCGTGGGTGACTATCCCATCGATCACCACCATTCGCGGTACGAAGGCAACGAGGATGTTCCCCATTTCTACTACCGTTCCATCCCGTCGTACGGCCTGCCATTGGGCACGCTGATTCCCGAGGGCGTGGAAGGACTGATCGTGGCTGAGAAATCGATTTCCGTATCCGACACCGTCAACGGCACCACCCGCCTACAGCCGGTGGTGATGCAGATAGGACAAGCTGCCGGCGCTCTGGCCGCCCTGGCCGTGAAGCGGGGAGGCACGGTGGCCCGGGTGGCAGTGCGCGACGTGCAGGACGCCATATTGGCGGCGGGGGGATACCTGCTTCCGTATCTGGACGTGCACCCGGCGGACAGACGATTCAAGGCGTACCAACGGATAGGTGCCACGGGTATCCTGAGAGGCGAGGGACACGGTATGGATTGGAGCAACCAGACTTGGCTGCGAGCCGACAGCGCGCTGCGGGTATCGGACTTGAACGGGCTGACCGACGTGTATCCAGCCATCAGGATATTCCCCGGCAAGACACCGGACCACCGAGTGAGCCTCGAGGAAATGCGCGGGCTACTGAAGGAAATCGCACGCATGGAAGGTGTGCCGGAAGAGAAGGAAGTGGCAGGAAGCGGAGAACAGCCCGATCGCTCCATCACGAGAGGCGAAGCGGCCATGATGATAGACCACATACTCGACCCGTTCCACCGGAAACAGGTGGACATAAGGGGTAACTATATAAAATAAGAACATGAGCGACATGATTAATCGTAGAAATTTTCTAAAGAAAGCGGCCTTGGCCGGAACATCGGCGCTGGCGGTGCCCTCCCTGTTGTCGGCTCGCGGCAGGCAGGACGAGAACACCCGAGCCTTGTTGGACGAAGAACCGCTAATCGTGCCAACGGCCGCGGGAATACCAATCACAGGTACATTCCTGGACGAGATATCGCACGACATTCCGCACCAAAACTGGGGACGGAAGGAATGGGACGCCGACTTCCGCTACATGCGAAGCATCGGTATCGATACCGTCATACTGATACGCTCGGGCTATCGCAAGTTCATCACGTATCCGTCGGCCTATCTCCTGAAGAAAGGATGCTATATGCCTTCGGTCGACTTGGTCGAACTCTTCCTGAGCCTGGCCGACAAGTACGGCATGACGTTCTACTTCGGCCTGTACGACTCGGGGAAGTATTGGGACACGGGCGACATGGCCTACGAAGTGGAGGACAATCGCTATGTCATCGAAGAAGTGTGGGCGCGTTATGGCAAAAAACACAAGAGCTTCGGTGGATGGTATATCAGTGGCGAGATCAGTGGAGCCAACAAGAAGGCCATTCCCGCTTTCCGAGACTTGGGACGACAATGCAAAGAGGTGTCCGACGGGCTGCCCACCTTCATCTCTCCATGGATTGACGGGAAGAAAGCGGTGTCGGCGGCCACCGACGCGGTCAGCGCGCAACAGCACGAAGCCGACTGGAACGAGATATTCGACGGCATACATGAGGTGGTGGATGCCTGCGCTTTCCAGGACGGGCACATCGATTATGACGAACTGGACGCTTTCTTCGAAGTGAACAAGAAGTTGGCCGACCGCTACGGAATGAAATGTTGGACGAACGCCGAATCGTTCGACCGCGACATGCCCATCAAGTTCTTGCCTATCAAGTTTGACAAGCTGAGACTGAAGCTGGAAGCGGCGAGGCGCGCCGGGTACGACAAGGCGATCACGTTCGAGTTCTCGCACTTCATGAGTCCCCAGTCGGCCTATTTGCAGGCGGGACACTTGCTCGATCGCTACAAGGAATACTTCAATATGCGGTAAACGTCACGGAATGATGAAGCGATCGTACATTATATATCTTTCCGCCGTAGCCGCCCTGGGCGGTTTCCTCTTCGGATACGACACGGCGGTCATATCGGGCACCATCGCGCGGGTGGCCGACGTTTACGCATTGGACGAGTGGAGGCAGGGATGGTACGTGGGATGCGCGTTGGTTGGCTCCATCGGTGGAGTGCTCGGCGCGGGCGTACTGAGCGACTATTTGGGACGGAAGCCCACACTCGTCATCTCGTCCGTGCTGTTCACGCTCTCGGCGCTGGGCTGCGCCTTCGCCCCGGGCTTCGCCTATCTGGTGGCATGGCGCGTTGTCGGAGGTGTCGGTATCGGCATCGTCTCGGTGGTATCGCCGCTCTATATCTCGGAAATCGCGCCAGCGGCTTATCGCGGGCGATTGGTGTCACTCTACCAACTGGCTATTACCGTTGGTTTCTTGGGTGCCTATCTGGTGAATTACCAGCTGCTCTCCGCAATGGGGGGCGACGAGGTGTGGCGCTGGATGCTGGGCATGGAGACGCTGCCCGCCGCGTTGTTTTTCCTGCTCGCACTCTCCGTCCCCGAGAGCCGGCGCTGGCTGGAGCAACGAAAAGTGGGGAAGAAAGAGAAATCCGACTGGCGGACACTGTTGGCGCCCGGCGTCCGGCGGGCAGTGCTGATTGGCTCGGGAATAGCTATCCTGGGACAATTCATGGGAGTGAACGCCGTACTCTATTACGGTCCTTCCATCTTCGAGAATGCCGGGCTTTCGGGCAACGACTCGCTGTTCTACCAGGTATTGGTGGGACTGATCAACGTGCTGTCCACCATCTTGGCACTGGCGATCATCGACCGGATAGGGCGAAAGAGGCTGGTCTACTACGGCGTGTCGGGCATGATTGTCTCATTGCTGCTTATCGCCCTCTACTTCATGATGGGCAAGGCATGGGGCCTGTCATCCATCTTCATGTTGGTGTGCTTCCTGTCGTATATCTTCTTTTGCGCCGTATCCATCTGTACCGTCGTGTTCGTCCTCCTGTCGGAAATGTATCCCACGCGGATACGAGGCATGGCCATGTCCATCGCTGGTTTCGCGTTATGGATAGGGACGTATCTCATCGGGCAGCTTACCCCCTGGATGCTTCTGCGACTCACTCCCGCCGGCACCTTTTCGCTGTTTGCGGCAATGTGCGTGCCTTATATCCTCATCATGTACCGGCATGTACCCGAGACCACCGGACGGACGCTGGAGGAGATCGAGCGACACTGGGAGCGGTTCTCCAAGACGCAAGACAAATGAATAAGAGATACTAATTTTAATGAATAAAAGAGATATGGACCTATCAGAAATGACACAACTGTACAAAAGCGAGTTGCTGGACAACGTACTGCCTTTCTGGCTGACATACTCGCAAGATACCGAGTATGGCGGCTACCTGACTTGCCTGGACCGGAAGGGGCAAGTGTTTGATACCGATAAATTCGTGTGGATGCAAGGACGCGAGGTCTGGATGTTCGCCAAGCTCTACAACGACCTGGAACAACGTCCCGAATGGTTGGAATGCGCTGTGCGGGGAGGGGAATTCCTTAAAAAATATGGGCACGACGGGCAGTGCAATTGGTACTTCTCGCTCAATCGCCAAGGCGAGCCATTGGTGGAGCCTTACAACATTTTCGCGTACACCTTTGCCGCTATGGCGTTCGGACAGCTCTATCGGGCCACGGGCATCGAGGAGTACGCGAGCCTGACGAAACGAACCTTTGCCCTTGTCCTCGAGAAAGTAGGCAATCCGAAGGGACGATGGAACAAGGCGCATCCGGGCACACGCGACACCAAGAACTTCGCCCTACCCATGATTCTTTGCAATCTGGCGTTGGAGATAGAACCCCTGCTCGATTCGCACCAGTTGGAACGACTGGCCAACGACTGCGTCCACGAGGTGATGGAGGTGTTTCTCCGTCCCGAACTGAACGGCATCATCGTGGAGAATGTGGCGATGGACAATACGCTGCTGGACAGCTTCGACGGGCGGCTCGTCAACCCGGGGCACGCCATCGAGGCCATGTGGTTTATCATGGATCTCGGCGTGCGGCTGCGACGCCCAGAACTGATACACCAGGCCAAAGCGACGAGCCTGACCATGCTGGACTACGGATGGGACAATGAGTTTGGTGGCATATACTACTTTCTCGATCGCGAAGGTAATCCCCCACAGCAATTGGAATGGAACCAGAAACTGTGGTGGGTACATATCGAAAGCCTGATAGCCCTGCTTAAAGGCTACCAGCTGACGGGCGACGAGACGTGCGCACGGAAATTCCGGCAACTGCACGATTATGTCTGGCAACACTTCAAGGATCCCGACTATCCCGAATGGTTCGGTTACCTGGACAGGCGGGGCGAGGTGCTGTTGCCGCTGAAAGGCGGCAAATGGAAAGGTTGCTTTCATGTCCCGCGCGGACTGTACATCTGTTGGAAAACATTGGAAGCCATACAACAGCGGTACAACGTGTCGTGAGCGGGATTTGGATCGAAACCAATAAGATACAAGTGAAATAATACATTTAATCAATTAACCCTTTTACGTATGAAGAAGCGGATTTTAGAGAGATTGGGCATGAGGATCGTCTTGGTCTTCTGCCTTTGTTCGCTGGCTACGGTAAACCTACGGGCGCAACAGCCCGTCATGGTGAAAGGTACGGTAGTCGACTCTAACGGAGAGCCATTAATTGGCGCTACAGTTAACTTGAAAGGAAACTCCTCCAGGGGTACCATTACCGACACGAACGGACAATTCGCGCTAAGCGTACCCAACCTGCAAAGCACATTGACGATACAGTTTGTGGGCTTCATAGCGCAGGACGTTGACTTGAAAGGCCGCAAGGAGATTGGCGTGACCTTGAGAGAAGATGTCAAAAGTCTCGACGATGTCGTCGTGGTAGGCTACGGCACCCAGAAGAAGAAATTCTTGATAGGTTCGGTCAGCCAGATAGACAATAAGGAATTGACTATCGCTCCACAAGCCAACCTGTCGAACATGATGACCGGCAAACTCCCCGGAGTGACCAGCGTGCAACGCTCGGGGTTGCCGGGCGACGACCAGACATCCATCAACATCCGTGGCTTGGGAACGTTCCTTGATCCCAGCCCCCTTATCTTGGTGGATGGCGTGGAACGCATGCTCAACACGGTGAACCCGAACGATGTGGAAAACATCTCGATCCTCAAAGACGCCGCCACCGCGGCCGTGTACGGACTGGCCGCCGCCAACGGCGTCATACTCATCACGACCAAGAAGGGGACCGAAGGGAAGCTGACGCTTTCGTACGACGGATCGGTCACTTTCCAGCAAAACACCGCCATGCCGAAGATGCTGAACGGACCCGATTACATCTACTGGTACAACAAGGCCAGCGAGCTGGATGGCAACGGCCCGTTCTACGGAGCGGATATACAGTCGAAGGTGATCAGCGGCAACGACCCTACGGGTATGTACGGCAATACCGATTGGGTGGGAGAGCTGTTCAAGAACTACGGCCTTACCCAGCAGCACAACATCTCGGCTTCGGGAGGCAGCAAGAATATCCGGTTCTTTGCCAGCCTCGGTATGCTCGACCAGGATGGTATCATCGAGAACGTAGGGTATAAACGCTACAATGTCCGATCGAACATCGACGCCAACATCACCAAGGATCTCACCTTCCAGCTGAACGTGTCGGGATTCTACGAGGACAAGAAGTATCCGGGTATCAGCACCAACGCGCAAGCCGAACAAAACCCTATCCAGCAAGCGGTGTACGCGCTTCCCATCGTCCCTCTATATTACCAGGGGGAGTACACGGCGACCATGGGACCCGGACATTCGACCACGCAAAGTCCTATCGCGACCATACGCAACAGCGGATTCCAACGCTACCAGAGGCATGAGTTCGACGGGAACATGAAACTGACCTATTCCGCCCCATGGATAAAGGGACTGAAGGCGGCGCTCGAGATGGTGTACGACTTCAGCGAGCAGGACGACAACACCTTCCTCCTTGGTTACGATGTGCAAGCGTATAGCGCCGACTCGAAAAATTACACGTTCATGAGAGCCTCCTCCACCAGCGAGAAAGGCAACTACACCAAGTCGGCGTCGACCACCCGCAAGCTCATGGTGCGTCCCAGCGTGGAATACCAGAATACCTTCGGCAAGCACGCCATCTCGGCACTGTTCCTATACGAGCAGACACAGATATGGGGATCTACCATGACTGGCGCCAAAAAAGGATATGAGTTCGATTCACCCGTCGACATCTCGCTGGGTACCGAGTGGGGCGACACTCCCGTCACGGGTAGCCACAGCCTCAAGGCCACGCTGGGATATGTAGGACGCCTCAATTATATGTTCGACAAGAGATACATCGCCGAGTTCTCGTTCAGGGTCGACGGCTCTTATAAATTCCCGAAAGACAAGCGCTGGGCATTCTTCCCGTCGGTGTCGTTGGGATGGGTACTCTCCGAGGAGAAATTCATCAAAGAGAACGCATCTTTCATCAACCTGCTGAAACTGCGCGCCTCGGGAGGAGAGTTGGGTAGCGACAAGACTGACGCTTTCCTCTATCGCAGCCAGTTCAGTATCTCAAACAACGCCTACTTGTTTGGAGGAGTGCCTCATTCGGGACTGGGAGCCTCCAATGCGGTGACGTCGAGCCTGACATGGGCACGGGCGCGCAGCTACGACGTCGGGTTCGAACTCGGCCTGTGGGACAATCGGCTGGGCATAGAGTTCGACTGGTTCTACAAAGTGACCCGGGATATACAAGAGGATCGTGGAGGCGATTTCCCACCATCGCTGGGCGGAAACTACGCCAAGAAAGGCAATACGGGAAAGGTGAGCAACCATGGCCTGGAGCTGGTGATCTCGCACCGCAACCGTATCAAGGACTTCGACTATCGCCTCTCTGGAAGTGTAGCCTGGGCGCGCAATAAAGTGCTCGCACGCAACGAGGGCGAGGACACCCCGTGGTACCGCACGGCTATCGGGCAACCGCTCGGACAGCTCTACGGCTACAAAGCCATTGGCCTCTACCAAACACAGGAAGACCTGGACAGTCGCCCCTATTTCGGTAACCAGATACAACGGCTGGGCGACATCATGTACGAAGACGTGAACGGCGACGGACGCATCACGTATGCCGATGCCGTGAAGATCGGGCATAGCACCCTGCCCGAGATCAATTATTCCTTCAACATGAATCTCAACTGGAAAGGATTCTATCTGGACGCGCTCTGGCAAGGAGCGGCGATAGTGAACTATACGCTGCTGGGCAACTACAATCACAACGTGGTGGACAACACCGTCTATACCCGTCCCTTCTACTCGGGAGGCAACGCGCCCTATTATCTCGTGGAAGATTCGTGGCGCCCCGACCATACCAACGCCCGATATCCACGGCTCAGTACCATACACAACGGCAACAACGGTGTGATATCCACTTGGTGGATGATGAACGGTAACTACCTGCGCCTGAAGAACCTGCGCGTCGGCTATGCCTTCCCGTACAGATGGCTCGCCAAGACGGGAATAGGCATTTCCGCCTTGCGCGTTTACGTGGCGGCTACCAACCTGCTCACCATCACGCCGTTCAAGTATGTCGACCCCGAAATGGCAACCATCAACAACGGCTATTACCCGCAGCAGAAGAACTATAGTGTAGGAATGAATATCACCTTCTAAACGCAACAAGTATGAAAAAGTACAGACTTTTACGATTGGCCATGAGTGTGCTGGTTGCCGCGCAACCGCTTGTCTCGTGCAACGATCTGCTGGATATAGACCCCCAGGATAAATATTCGGAAACAGAGGCTTGGAAGAACGAATCGACGGTGGATATGTACGTCACGGGCTTGTACACCTCTATCAAGAGCATGTCCAACTTCGCCTCGCTCTCGCTGACCGACGGCTATACCGATCTGCTGAAATACCAAAATGGTGTGGAGCAGACCTGGAGCAACCACAACCGCATACTGCTGCGGCAAAATTACATCACGGCCGATTCCAATCCGCTCTCCTCTTGGGGATTGTATGGCGACATTTTCAAAGAGAATGTCTTCTTGCGCGACGCGGGAACGTATGGCAGCAAGTTCGGACCCGACTTTCTCGAGGCACGCGTTGGCGAGGTGCGTTTCATCAGGGCCATCAACTACTTCCGGCTGATTCGCGTCTTTGGCGGCGTGGTGATCAGGGACGAGAGCGAAGGCGTGGACTCGGAAGCGCAAAAAGACAAGGCGAGAGCCTCCGAGGAGGAATCGTGGAATTTCGTATTGGCCGACTTGGAGTACGCCACCCAAAAGCTACCCGAGACGTGGCCGGCCGAGTGGAACGGAAGGCTCACAAAGGGAGCGGCCTACGCCTATCTCTGCAGGGCCGCGCTCTTCGCCAAACGATGGGACGTAGCCATACAAGCGGCCGAGAACCTGAAGGCGTTGCGAAAATACGGGCTAATGGACAATTACGCCGACGTGTTCAAGGTGCCCGACAACAAGGAGATCATCTTCGCCATCAGCTATAAGATACCCGAAATGCCGCATTACCTCGACCGATATTTCGCCCCCGACGGCATACAGGGTATCCGGCGGGCGGTGCCCACCTCGGAGCTGGCCGACGCTTACGACATGGCGGACGGAACACCATTCGCATGGAGCGGGGCGATGGCGGCCGACCCCTACACAGGACGAGAGCCGCGCTTCTACAACAACATCATCTACAACGGCTGCACGTGGAGGGGAAACACCATCTACACATACGTGGATGCCGAGAATGGATTTGTTCCTTTCAAGGAGAACCAGGATCCTGGCACGAAGAACACCGTCACAGGATACTTCATCCGCAAGTTCCTGCAAGAAGACCATGCCGATTTCGACGATAAGGGGAGCGACCAGTTCTGGATCGAGATGCGCTATGCCGAACTGTTGCTCAACGAGGCCGAAGCGCTGGCCGAATCCAATTACGGTGCCAACCGGACCCAGGCACTGGCCAATCTGAACGAAGTGCGTGTCCGGGTGAACCTTCCCGAACGAACGGAGGCCGAAGCGCCCGACAAGGAGGCGTTCATGGCGCTACTACGCAAGGAGCGTGTGTGCGAGCTGGCGTTCGAGGGATTCCGCTTCTGGGACCTGAGGCGATGGCACCTGGCTTCTGAGGTCATAGAGGGCAAGCAGGCGCATGGAGTGCAAATCACGAAGCAGCCCGACGATTCATTCGTCTACCAGCAAGTGTCGTGCGACGGCGAGCAGACCCGCGTCTTTCCCGAGCGCTACTACCTGCTGCCCATCCCCAGGGATGAAATGGAGAAGAATTCGCTCATCGTGAATAATCCATCTTGGTAACTAACTTAAAACGAAGAAAACATGAAACAGAGTTTGATCTATACGCTGCTTCTGGCAGTATGCGTCCTGATCGAGGTGTCGTGCGAGAAGGCCGACCCTGTGTATTATCAGATCGGTAACAAAATAGCTTCCATAGCCGCCAGGGCCGACGCCCCCGATAGCGGAACGGCTTACGATGGGACCATCGTGGAGGAAGAGGACAGCGGAACCATCGAGTTCGTCATCCCTTATGGCATCACGATTACCCAGCTATATCTCAGCGCCAGCCTGCCGGTAGGCGCGTTCGCCACGCCCACGCTGACGGGTCTGAAGGATCTCTCTTCACCATTTACGTTGACCATCGTGGCAGGTAATGGCGACCGGAGAGTGTACACCGTGACCGCGAAACATCCCGATAACTAAATGCTATACGTGTATGAAAACGATATCAAGATATGGATTCATGGCAGTCGCGCTGCTCGCGATTGGCATGGCGACCTACTCCTGCGATGACGACGATTCCGTGCGCTTCGGAGACACGGACATCACCGGCTTCCGCGTGAGGATAGGCGAAGGAAACTATAAGCAAGGGACCATCAAGCCCGGCAACCTGATCGAGTTCAAGATCACGCCCGATTTCGATACCGCGCAACTGAATGGGCTGACAAGCCAGTTTTATATCTCGCCGTATGCGGTCGTCAAGCCTACGCCCGACGAACCGCAGGACTTCTCGCAAGACGTGCACTACGTGGTGACAGCGCAAAATGGTTCCTCCACCGACTGGACCGTGAAATGGACCTACGGCGGCAAGGTGCCCGACGGGCAAGGGGTGGACTATTTGTTCAAGAAGTGGGAAGCTCCTATGCCCGCTTATAAAAACAAAGATTTCGACGGGACGGGAGCCGTGTTCAAAGACTACCTGATCGATTCGGACTTCAACATTTACAACAGGCGTACCGGCGAGCTGACCGATCTGACCCTGAACGTAGAAGGTATCACCTTTGGCTCGCAATGGCTGCTGCTCAACGACGACGCCCTCAACCTCTTGCTCTATGTGCGCGATGGGGGCATCTATCGCTACACCGACGTGACCAAGCCTCCCGTGAAGATAGCCGACAGCGGCGAGACGTCGGGCGGGGCCACCAAAGGATCAGCGTCGGGCGATATCGACCGTGAGGGATACATCTACGTCAACAAGCCCGACGGCAAGGGAACCGTCAGGGTGTACAAGTTCGAAAACGGAAGCTTCGCGGGGAGCAGCAATGGCATACAGACGGGACGTCCCGATCAGGACGGCACGTGGCGACAGCTCACGTTCGCCCTGGGAGGCGGCGACAACACGCCTTTCTACGTGGTCGACACGACACCTGGAAGCGCCGACGTATGGTATTACACGAATCCCGGAGCTACAGGCAGCCAAGTGGTCGGGCCGTACACCGGATGGGATAAGAAGGGCGACTACGGATGGTCGAACAACAACCTTGTGGCAGGCAACGGCGTCCCGTTTAACGGGCGGTGGTATGGCGCGTTGGCCATATCGGGGTGGGGGTGGATAGGCATACACCTCATCGACCCGGGCGACAATCACGCCGAGCTGATATGGAATACGTTCGAGGGATGGACCACCAACAGCAATATATGGGTGGCGTATTCGCCTGGCGACGACGACAACGCTTACGTGTACTACAGCCTGGGAACATCCATCCAATGTTACGAACTCACCAAATACGAAAAATAGACGATATGCGCATCATTCATTCATTCAAGAGCGTTTCGATCTTCATCATCACCCTGTCGCTCTTTGCCGCCAGCTCACCTTTGGCGGGCAAAGGCAAAGAGCCGGCGGCCACACCCAAATACCTGTGGTTCGACGCCGAGGCTAACTTCGAACGTTTCGCCTCGCGCGACAGCATCACTTATTACCTGGAAAAGGCGAAGAAGGCAGGATTCAACCAGGTCGTGGTCGACGTGAAGCCCATTTACGGCGGAGCGCTCTACAAGAGCGAAATCTTGCCCCCACTGACCGTCGTCAGGGGGAAGGTGGTGCGTCGGGACTGGGATTACCTGCGATACTTCCTGGACGAGGCCCGACGCCTCGGACTGGGAACTACGGTATCGGCCTCCATGTTCACCGCCGGCAATCCGGTAACCCGGGAAGGACTGGTTTACGCCGATAGCCGGTGGGACGGGAAGACCTGTATGGAACGACGTCCCGACGGGCAACTGACCGACATTCGCGACAATGGCAAGAAAGTGGCGGCGTTCCTGAATCCCGTGCGGAAAGAGGTGCGCGAGTGGGCGCTCGCGTTCAGCCGCGAGCTGGTGACCAACTACGATTTTGACGGGTACGCGCTGGATTACTGCCGCTTCCCCGACGACGAGAGCGACTTCTCGGAGACCACACGCCAGGCGTTCGAGGAATGGCTGGGGCGGAAAGTTGACAACTTCCCCGACGACATCTATACCTACCAAGCCGACGGGACGAAGAAGCCCGGTCGACTATACAAGGAGTGGTGGGCGTTCCGCGCCCATGTCATCAGCAGCTTCGTCAAGGAGGTGCGCGAAGTGGTGAAGAGTGTCAAGCCGCAGGTGAGACTCGAATATTGGGCGGCGTCGTGGCTCGCGGCGCTATACCGCACGGGACAGAACTGGGCAAGCCCGAAGTCCGACTTCGCGTTGTCCTACCCATGGGGATCGGAGGCGTATCGCCAGGCTGGCTTCGCGCCCTACCTTGACCGGTTTCTCGACGGTACCTATCTCCATCGTCTCTACGGTATGGACGATCCGGAGAGCATCGAGTATGGCATCGACCACGCACGGAAGGTCATTGCCGGCGACTGCCAAGTGATCGGTACGCTGGCGGCTCCCAACCATCGAGCCAACCTGGCCGAGGCCATCAAGCTCTGCCTCGACAAATCGGGGGGAGTGATGGTGTTCGACATCGTCAACCTGATTGAGCTGGACCAGTGGGACGACGTGGCTCAAGGACTAAAGTGAACAGATACCCCCCATCAACGAACGTTTAAAACATCAATCAAATGAAAACTATATCGAAACATATCGTATGGCTGGCGGCTATCTTCCTGATAGCGGCCGCTGGAAGCGCCTGCTCGGACAACGACGATCCCGTCGTCATTGTTCCCGACCCCGATCCCGCTACGTTGGGATGGGTCAAGCAAGAGACGGAGTTTGGCGATTTACCCGATTATCTCAGCGTCTACAAATCGCCCGACGAACTGGACGGCGAGAAAACCATCGCTTACGTGGCCGTAGCCGACATGAGAGAAGCGAAATTCGTCACCATAGGCGATCAAGTCTACTCGAAAACGCCATCGAAGATTTATGCCGAGGTGGACAACTATCCCGTCATCATGAACGGGGGATACTTCTCGATGAGCGACCATTACTCCGTGAGCCTGCTGGTCAAGGAAGGGGAGTTGATGTGCGCCAATGAGCAATCGCAGGCACGCCTCGGACGCACCTACTACACCACCCGCGGCGTCTTCAGGCAGGCCTCCTCCACGACGGGCTTTTCGGTCGACTGGGCCTATACCACCGACGATGGAGTGACCTATACGTACAGCCAGCCATCGCCCAATAAACGAGGTTACCAGCCGCAACCTACCCCATCGGCCTACTTCCCCGTACGCGGTGAGAAGCTGGATGCCGAATGGGCGATAGGAGGAGGACCGGTACTGCTGAAGGACGGGATCGTGCGCAACACGTATACCGAGGAACTCTTCGACGCCGACAGCGGTATCGCCCCAGAGTCGAAGAACCCGCGAACAGCCATTGGGGTGACGGCCAACAACCGCGTTATTTTCTTCGTGTGCGAAGGGCGTAGCGTGACCGAGGGAGTGAAAGGCATGGATCTCGCCACGGTAGCCGGGATACTGAAGAGCATGGGATGCCGAGACGCCATGAACCTGGACGGGGGAGGCTCCACGTGCATGTTGGTCAACGGCAAACAAACCGTCAAGCCCAGCGGGGGGGCGCAACGCTCGATCACCACGGCCGTGGCATTACGATAACACGAATGAACAAGATAAGCATATACGAATGAAAAAAACATTAGCATTTCTGTTTATGTGCTACTGGGGGATAGCGGCAGCTATGGCTGCCGCTCCCTTAGCGCACTATTATGGAAAGGTGACAGCCGACGACGGAACACCTATCGCCAATGTCCCAGTGACGGACGGAACCGAAATCGTGCTGACAAGCGACAAGGGGACCTACGCGCTGAACAGCAACACGGCCCGATACATATACCTCACCCTTCCCGACGGATACGAGGTGCCGACGCGCGGAGGGCTGCCAACCCTCTACCGGAAGGTCCCTCGGGACGCCAAAGGAAAAGTGCGGATGGACTTCGTCCTGAAGCGTTCTAAGCGCGACAACAGGAAGCACGTCATGATCGCGTGGGCAGACCCGCAAATCTATTTTGATGAAGAGATCCCGCAGCTGCGAGAGGCCGCGTTGGACGTGAAGCGATTGCTCGAGACCGACTACCGGGGCGTACCCGCCTACGGCGTGGTGTGCGGCGATATCATCGGCGAGATGCAAAAGGCGAAGGAGGCACGCTACTATCCCCGGATCATCGACACTATCGGCGAGACGGGTATACCCTTCTTTTACGTCATGGGCAACCACGACATGGACTTGGGAGGACGATCCAACGAAACCGCCGACAGCACTTTCACCTCCTATTTCGGACCTACCTGGTACTCATTCAACCGGGGAGAGGTGCATTACGTGGTTCTGTACGACGTGTTCTACATCGCCAAGGACTGGCTTTACATCGGATACCTTACCGAACGGCAGCTCGCCTGGCTCGAACAGGACTTGAAGCAGGTGCCCGAAGGACGTACGGTAGTGGTAAACATGCACATTCCCTCCTTCTCCCGCGAAGCCCGCAAGCAAGAATGGAACAAGGAAGATGCCGGGAAGATCGTCAACAATCGCCGACACCTGTATAAGTTGCTCAAACCGTACAACACGCACATTTTCGCCGGACACGAGCACTATAACGAAAACTACCTCATCGACGAAAACCTGTACGAGCACGTACATGCCGCCGTGTCCAATCTGTTTTGGCAAGCCCCGTGGGGTATGGATGGCGTGCCCGGAGGATATGCCGTGTACGAGTTCGACGGAGGAAAGGTGAGTTGGTACTTCAAATGCCTGGGAAAGGACAGGGACTACCAGTTCAAGCTCTATCCTCCGGGCAGCAGCGACAGCCACAAAGAGTCGATCATCGCCAACGTGTGGAACTACGACCCGACGTGGAAAGTGCGATGGTTCGAGAACGGCGTGCCCCGCGGGGAGATGACGCGATATACGGGCTACGACCCCGACATCGCCCACTATGCCGACCTACATGGGAAGAGCTTCAAGCATAGCTTCATAGGCGCGGCACCCACGGAACACCTGTTCCGTGCCGTGCCGCAAACCACCGACGGGGAGATACGTGTCGAGGTGACCGACCGTTTCGGGAGGGTCTACACTCAGATACTACCCCCTCGCTGAAGCGATATATGCCAGCGCCTCCTTGCATTTGGAGGTGATGTACGCCCAATCCTCGGCCGCCACCTTGTCTTGGGGGAATAGTTTCGACCCCATGCCCACGCAGAACACGCCGGCCTTTATCCAGGCGGTGAGGTTCTCGCGGGTAGGCTCCACGCCGCCCGTCACCATCAGCTTGGACCACGGCATGGGAGCCATCATGCCCTTCACGAAGGCCGGGCCATACACGTCGCCGGGGAACAGCTTGCAAAGGTCGCACCCCACTTCCTGCGCGAAGCCTATCTCGGACACCGTGCCGCAGCCCGGAGCGTAGGGCACCAGCCGACGGTTGCACACCTTCGCTATCTCGGGGTTGAACAGCGGGCCTACCACGAAGTTGGCGCCCAGCTGCAAATACAGGGCAGCCGTGGCGGGATCGACCACCGTGCCGATGCCAAGGGCCATTTCCGGACACTCCTTGGAGGCGAATTTCACCACCTCGGCAAATACCTCCTGGGCGAAGTCGCCCCGATTGGTGAACTCGAAGGCGCGGACACCTCCCTCGTAACAAGCTTTCACTACCTGCTTCACCACCTGGGCGTCGCTGTGGTAGAACACGGGTACCATGCCCGTGGAGCCGATCTTTTTCAAGACGGCCATTTTACCAAATTTTGCCATTCTGTCTTTAGGTTTATCGTTGTACTCGTCCGCTGGCGTCGCCGCCAGCCAGCGCCTCCACCTCCTCGGCGGAGACTAAGTTGAAGTCGCCGTTGATGGTATGCTTCAATGCCGAGGCGGCCACGGCGAATTCCAGCGCCTCGCCTTGGCTGGGCTTCGTCAGCAGCCCGTGTATGATGCCTCCCGAGAACGAATCACCGCCACCTACGCGGTCCACGATGGGGGCGATGTCGTAACGCTTGGAGGTATAGAATTCCCGCCCGTCGTAGATCATCGCCTTCCAGCCGTTGTGCGTGGCCGAGAACGATTCGCGAAGCGTGGAGACGACGTACTTGAAGCCAAAGGCCTCGGCCATCTGCCTGAAGATGCCCTTGTATCCCTCAGCGTCGGTGTGCCCGCCTTCCACGTCGGCCTCGGGCTTGAAGCCTAAGCAGAGTTCGGCGTCTTCCTCGTTGCCGATGCATACGTCGACATACTGCATGAGGGGTTTCATGATGGATTGGGCCTTCTCTTTCGTCCACAGCTTCTTGCGGAAGTTGAGGTCTACGGACACCGTGACGCCATGACGCTTGGCGGCTTCGCAAGCCAGGCGGGTGAGGTCGGCTGCCCGGTCGGAGATGGCGGGAGTGATGCCCGACCAATGGAACCAGTCGGCGCCCTCCATGATGGCGTCGAAGTCGAAGTCGCTGGCTTCGGCCTCGGCGATAGCGGAGCGCGCGCGGTCGTAAATCACTTTGCTGGGACGCATGGAGGCGCCGGTCTCTAAATAGTAGATGCCCACGCGGTCGCCGCCGCGCGCGATGAAGTCGGTACGTACGCCGTATTTGCGGAGCGCGTTCACGGCCGACTGGCCGATCTCGTGCTTAGGCAGCTTGCTCACGAAGTAGGCTTCGTGACCATAATTGGCGCAGCTCACGGCCACGTTGGCCTCACCACCGCCATATACTACGTCGAATGTGTCGGATTGAACGAAGCGGGTATTGCCCGGAGTAGATAGCCGCAACATGATCTCGCCCAGGGTGACGATCTTCTTTCCCATAATCTGATGCTTTTAAATTATATGTTTATTAGTTGATACTTTCAAATTGTCATACCGAAGCCGGAATGCCTATTAACAGGCTGATTCACCTATCATTGAACCGATCATGCGGACCCGATGCCCGACTTCCGTGTGCGGGCACAAAGATACGACTATTTTCGTAATTACGAAAATTGTTATATATTTGTCTCCGAAATCAGGAGATTATTAGTGTGTGCGAGCACACACCCCTTTTATATAGAAAAAGAACGTATGAACAAATCGACCGAAAGACCCAGGATAAAGGATATCGCCCGCCTGGCCGATGTCTCGGTGGGTACCGTGGACCGTGTGATACATGGTCGACCCGGCGTGTCCGAAGCCAGCAAGCTACGCGTGGAGGAGATTCTGCGACAGCTCGACTACCAACCCAACATGTACGCCAGTGCCCTGGCTTCCAACAAGCGCTACGCCTTCGTCTGCCTGCTGCCACAGCACCTGAAGGGCGAATACTGGACCGCCGTGGAGAGTGGCATCCAGGAGGCCGTGCCCGCTTACTCGGACTTCAACGTCAGCATCGACACGCGCTACTACGACCCTTACGACTATCACTCGTTCGTCGACGCCGCCAATGCCATCTTGTTGGAACGGCCCGACGGTGTCATCATGGCGCCAACCGCCCCGCGGCATACCCAAGGATTCGCCGGCGAGCTGACCGCGCGGGATATACCTTATATATATATAGACTCCAACATCCGGGAATGTCCGCCCCTGGCCTTCTTCGGGCAGAACTCCCGGCAGAGCGGCTACTTCGCCGCGCGGATGCTGATGCTGCTGGCGCGAGGCGAGCGGGAGGTGGTCATCTTCCGAAAGATACACGAAGGTATCGTAGGGTCCAACCAACAGGAGAACCGAGAGAAAGGGTTCAGGCAGTATATGGCCGAGCGCCATCCCGAATGTGCCATCCGGGAGCTTGACCTGCGCGCCGAGAAGGGCGACGAGGACGAGCGTATGTTGGACGACTTCTTCAGCCTCTACCCGCGGATGAGCAACGGCATCACCTTCAACTCCAAGGCATACATCGTCGGCGAGTATCTGCGAAGCCGGGCAAAGAATGATTTCAAACTCATCGGATACGACTTGCTGGAGCGCAACGTGGCTTGCTTGAGGCAAGGGGACGTCACCTTCCTCATCGCGCAGCAGCCCGAGCTGCAGGGGTACAATAGCGTGAAGGCGCTCGCCGACCACCTCATCCTCAAACGGGAGGTGACACAGGTGAACTACATGCCCATCGACCTCCTCACCACCGAGAACATTGACTTTTATAAAATTAAAAATTGAAAATTGAGAATAAAAAAATAAATGTACCGACGCACGCCTATACGGACGGACAATGCGCTCGATTCTTTTCAATTCTCAATATCATTCCTGTTTCCGGTCTCCGATTCCCAATTCCCAATTTCACTAACTATTATTTTTTAATTTTTAATTCTCAATTTTCAATTTAAATGAAGACAGCGTATCTAAGGATCAATCCTGCCGACAACGTGGCCGTGGCCATCGTCGGTCTATCCGCCGGACAACATCTCGTGGTGGACAATATCGAAGTGACACTGAACGAGGACATCCCCGCCGGACATAAATTCGCCCTCAAGGATTTTGCCCGGGACGAGAACGTCATCAAATATGGCTACCCCATCGGCCACGCCATCGGCCCAAAGCGGAAGGGCGACTGGATGAACGAGCGAAACATCAAGACCAACCTCGCCGGACTGTTGGACTACACCTACCAACCCGTGAAGGTGGCGCTCGACATCCCTCGCCGCGACCTCACCTTCCGCGGATACCGCCGAAGGAACGGCGACGTGGGCATACGCAACGAGATCTGGATCGTCCCCACGGTGGGATGCGTCAACGGCATCATCGCCCGCCTGGCCGAGGGGCTGAAACAAGAGACGGGTGGAGGCCGGGGAGTGGACGCCATAGCCGCTTTCACGCACAACTATGGCTGCTCGCAGCTCGGCGACGACCATGAGAATACCCGCAAAATCCTGCGCGACATGGTGCTCCACCCCAACGCCGGAGCCGTGCTGGTGGTAGGGCTGGGCTGCGAGAACAACCAGCCCGACGCCTTCCGGGAGTTTCTGGGCGAGTTCGATACCGACCGGGTGAAGTTCCTCGTCACCCAGAAAGTGGGCGACGAGTACGAGGAGGGTATGGCGCTACTGCGACAGCTCTATGCCACGGCGTCGGCCGACCAACGGGTGGACATCCCGCTGTCCGAGCTGCGCGTGGGGCTGAAGTGCGGAGGATCCGACGGATTCTCGGGCATCACCGCCAATCCGCTGCTCGGCATGTTCTCCGACTTCCTCATCGCGCAGGGCGGGACCACCGTGCTTACCGAGGTGCCCGAGATGTTCGGCGCCGAGACCATACTCATGAATCGCTGCCGGAACGAGGCCCTGTTCCACCAGACCGTCCACCTCATCAACGATTTCAAGCAATACTTCCTCTCGCACGGCGAACCTGTGGGCGAGAATCCTTCGCCGGGCAACAAGGCCGGCGGCATATCCACCCTCGAAGAGAAGGCGCTGGGCTGCACGCAAAAGTGCGGACAGAGCTACGTCTCGGGAGTACTCCCATACGGCGGCCGACTTCGGGAGCGGGGGCTGAACCTGCTTTCCGCCCCAGGCAACGACCTCGTGGCGGCCACCGCCTTGGCGGCGTCTGGCTGCCACCTCGTGCTATTCACCACGGGTAGGGGGACGCCGTTCGGCACGTTCGTCCCTACCATGAAGGTATCCACCAACTCCCGGCTGGCCGAAGCCAAGCCTACCTGGATAGATTTCAACGCCGGGGTCATCGTCGAGAACGAGCCGATGCCTACCACTTGCCAACGCTTCGTGGACTATGTCATCGACGTGGCCAGCGGACAACCCGTCAACAACGAGAAGAACGGATACCGCGAGATCGCTATCTTCAAGACCGGAGTGACGCTATAGCCGCCCACAGCGGCTTACGCTACAGGCTCACTCCCTTCCCGTGTGGCGTATTGCTTGGGCGTCAGGCCGAAGGCCGTCTGGAAGCATTTGGAGAAGTAGGAGGAGTTGGAGAACCCCACCATGTACATCACCTCGGAGACGGCAAATTTCTTCTGGTCCAGTAGCGTGGCGGCTTGCTTCATGCGGATGTGCTTGATGTACTCCACGGGCGAGAGGGCGGTGAGTTGCTTGACTTTGCGGTAGAGTTGTTTCTCCGTGGTGTCCGACAGGCGGCACAAGGCGCTCACGTTAAGGTCGGGATCGGCCAGGTGCTCCTCGATGAGGCGGGTGAGGTGGACCAGGAACTTCTCGTCTTGCGAGGAGACTTCGATGGGCGTGAGTGGCGGTATCGTCTCCGGGCGTTCCCGCCTGGCCGACGAGGGAGGCGTGGATGCCGGCAGGGGTTGTTCCCCGCGTCGCCCGAACCGGTAGACGCTTATGGCGACGAGGAAGAGGGCGAACGAGGCATAGAGCGCTATGGCCCCCACTCGCCAATACCAAGGGACGCGGACGGAGGTATCGAGGTCGAAATCGGCGTGGGGAGGGGGCGACACGGTTCCGTCGGCCGCTACCCGAGCCATGACGAAACCGTCGCTGCCACCGAGATAGGCGACGCTGTCCGTGGCGTCGTACAGGAGCGAGGTGAAGCGCCCGTTGGAGATGTTGAGTCGCCGGGCGGCGCGCGTGTGGAGGGAGACGCTCCATACGCCTTGGGTGGTGGACGCCCAAAGGGCGTCCCGCACGGCGCCCATGGCGAGGAGGTCGTTTTCCGCCGAGCGACCAAGGGAGACGATGGTGAGGCTATCGACGGCTCCAGGCGCCATACGTGCCACGCCGCCACGGAAGCCCACCCACGGCATGCCGTCGGCATCGGTAGTGAGGAAGGCGGGGGCGCGCTCATCCTTCAGCTCCTCGACGAAGTGGTGACTGACGCGACCCGTGCGGAGGTCGATCCGGTCGATTCCCCGGCTGTTATAGATCAGCGCCCAGATACCCTCCTTGCCGTCGGGTACGAGGCGCGCGGCGAACATACCCGAGAGACCTTGGCGCAGGGTGTAGTTCCGTTCGGCCCGATAGGGCTTGTCGGCGTCCCATCGCTCCAGCCGGCGTTTGTCTACCTCGAATATGCCACCCAGGCAGGTGGCTATCCACAGGTGGTGGCGCTCGTCCTCAAGGAGGCTGTAGGCCCAGTTGGCGTTGTAGGCGCCGGTGCTGTCGGTGATGTGGTAGGTGGTGAACCGCCGGCTACCGTAGTCGTAGCGGGCTATGCTCCCGTCGGTGGCTATCCAGAGTTGCCGGTCGCTGTCTTCGTAAATGTGTCGCACGCGGTTGTGGGGCAGCGCGTATTGGTCGTCGCCCATCCGATACCAGAGGGCGTCGCCGGCCTTGCCGCCCGGGCGCGTGAAGCGTATCAGCCCGTTCGTGCCCCCCATCCAGTAGTATCCGCGCGAATCGCGGAAGAGGGTATGGAACTGGTTGCCGTCGCCCCTGCCGGTGACCTGCGCCAGGGGGATGAACGGCGGCGACCCCGTCCGCCAGGCCAGCGATATGCCCCGGTCGGTGCCTATCCATATATGACGCTCGTTGTCGGCGAAGATGCTCCACACCACGTTGTTGGTCAGCGAGTGGGCCTGCCGCGAATCGTGGGCCACCCGCCAGGGACGGCCGCCAGCGGGCGGACA
Organism: Mediterranea sp. (in: CFB group bacteria); assembly: GCA_031261785.1. Taxonomy (GTDB): domain Bacteria; phylum Bacteroidota; class Bacteroidia; order Bacteroidales; family Bacteroidaceae; genus Bacteroides. The sequence continues at coordinate 10,003 of JAISIZ010000080.1, read as the reverse complement.
GACGTACAGCCCGTTGTCGGTGCCGGCCAGCAGGTTGCCATTGGCGTCGGTGGCGAGGGATTTCACGGAATTTCCTTTCAGCTCTTCCACGGCTCGTATCTCGCCCGTGAGGGGCGAATAGCGGAGCAGGCTGCCCTCCATGCCTATCCAGAGGCAGTGCCGGGCGGTGTCCTCGAGCAGGGCGTTGACGAACCGGTTGCCAGCCTCGCGGGACGGTGGAAGAGGGATCTCCTCGAAGCTGCCATCGGCGGGACGATAGCGGCACAGGCCGTTGTACGTGCCGACGTAGAGCTGTCCATCGCGCGTGCGCAGTAGGGAGTAGATGGTGTTGTGGGGGAGGAGCGACCGCTGTTTGTCGAACGTGCGCAACTGTCCCGTGTGGGGATGGTAGACCGACAGCCCTTCCAGTGACCCCAGCCAGAGGCTGTCGCCAGCCGGCGCCATCGCCCTCACGTCGGTAGGTAGGCGAGGATCGCCGGGCAGGTAGGCGTTCGCGCGGTAGTCGTACACCATCATCTTCCCTTCCGTGCCGAGGTAAAGGTGTGTGCTGTCGCCCACCACGGCACACCACACGCGGGGGTTGGCGCCCTCGTCGTGGCGAGGTTGGGCAATGTGCCCGTCGTAGGCATATAGTCCTTTGTCCGACCCTATCCATATCCGCCCGGCGCTGTCCTGGGCGAAGCAGCTGGCGCACGATGCCCCACCGCCTTCCAGGTAGATGGGATCGAATCGGCGGTAAGCCTCTCCTTGTCCGTAGGCGGGGCGCGCGGCCGGGCCGAGGCAAAGCAGGAGAAGCAGGAGGCGGACGGTGGAGTGTGTTCGTTCGTTCATACGCTCATACGCTCATCGGGTGGTTGTCATTCCACTGATTTCGCGCAAAGATACGAATTTAACCCGAATCGTCCATCAGAAATATCGCCCGGGAGTTGGTGATGAAGCGCGTAAGGCCTGCCTGCGCGGAGATTAAGTGCCACTTGTCCGGAAAACGACGCCCCTCGTGCGGGAGAACGCGGCTTGCCGTCCTGGGCGCGGATGCGCCCAGGACGGGATTAGCCATCAAAGCGAGTACTCGGCCTCGGCGTCGAAGCACGGGCACGCCTTGTGGACGTCGGGACCGAGCTGGTAGTGCCCCACCACGCGCGCCTCGGGGAAGAGGCGTCGCAGGTGGTCGATGAGTTCGCGCAGGCGCTGCCGCTGGGCGGGCGTCCGGGTGTCGGCGGGCCGCCCGTCGCTATCGAGGCCGCCCTCGTAGCAGATGCCGAGGCTGTGGAGGTTGTAGCCCCGGGCATGGGCACCCACCGCGCCCATGGGACGGCAGCGGTGCAGGCGCCCGTCGCGAGTGACGTAGAAGTGGTAGCCGATGTCGCTGAAACCGCGCCCCAGGTGCGTGGCGCGGAGCTTGTCCACGCCGAAGTCCGCGTCGGGCCGGGTGGCCGAGCAATGCACCACGAGCAGGCGTATCTCCCGCTCGGGCAGGACGGTGCCCCTTTCCTGGAGAGACTGGGGGAGACCGTCGGTATACAGGGTGTCGACGCGTTTTTCCATCATGGTGCCGTATATGTGCGTGGGACGATGGCCGCGGGCGTCACTCTCCGTGGCGGGAACTCGCGCCAATGGCGGTCATGGCCGCCGTGGCCACGTTGATGAAAAACTGGATGATGGTCCGCCATACGGACCGCTTCCGGGAAGGATCTTGGGTTGTACGCATAATCATATAAAAGAATAAGGATCATATAAAGAATAGGGATGAATAATGTTTACCGTGGAGGGACGCCTGGCGTCCCTCCACGGACACGGGATACTACGCCAGCGGGTCGGGCAGGCCCTTGTCGTCGCCGCCGGGGATGGGGTCGGGCAGCTCGCCGCCGGAATCCTTGCCGTCGCCGTCGCCGTCGGACGGGGCGGGGAGGGCGAGGGTGGAGGCGGTGGGGGCATAGCGCTCGAAGTCAAGTTCGCGGCAAAGCTCGCGCAGCTCGGAGCCGGGACGGAAGACGATGCGTCCGCGGTCGATGCAGTTGGACTTGAACTCCTTCTCGGTGGCGGTGGGCACGCCGGTGCGCAGGCTCATGCGGAAGGTGCCCAGGTCGCCCAGGGTGACGATGGCGCCCAGACGCAGCACGTTGATGACCTCGATGAGGAACTCGCCGATGGTGCCTTCCAGCTCGCCGCGCGAGTACGAGGAACGCTCGCTCACCCGGCGGCAGACGTCCTTGACCGTAGCCTTGAACTTGCTCCGCGCCACGGCGTAGAACTTCGGGGGATCTTCAGGTGCCAGCAGGTTCTTGCGGGGCACCACGATGTAAAGTTGGGACATAAGAGAAAAAAATTAAAGAATTAGGAATAAAAGTATGATATATAAAGTCTCGTGCCTGAGGGGGGGGGAGTGCCTCCTCCCGCTCCGACACTACAAAGATACGACATCGGTACGGGGGCGGTGACGCTCGCCGACGCTCGCGGAAGGGAAGAACGAAAAAAAATATATAGCGAACGTGGCGGTTTTCCGGATATGTTCCGTATCTTTGCGGAAGATAATTTAAAGTTTCATGCGGATACCCGGCTTCGGAGATGTCCGGAGGGGCGTGACGAGGCCAAATGGTTTTGGGCATCCGCCATATTTCTTATAATTGTATTTATATGAAGGAGAGGCATCGTGAGACGCCTCTCTTTTTTCTGTCCGCTTCACGGCCGCCGCCTGTCCGGCCCGCGGTTCCCCGCGGATGTGCGCGCCCGGCGGGGTAAGCTATTGCCCTTGCGGGCGCGACGTTATCCGCGCTTAGGATACTGGGGAGCGCTGCTCGTTCCTCGCTTTGCGTGGGGCTGGGTTAAGCAGCCCATCCAAGGCAGAGGCTTTCGCCGCATCTTGGTCCTTTCGAGGGCACTTGGCGCATGGCTTACGGGAGATAGTCGCGCTAATTTTCTATTTTGAATAATTTATCTTTTTGAGAAAGCTTGAGGATATAATTATGTTCATTTTTTAATTGCTCCGGCAGCTTATCTTCCAATATGGACGCGATATATTGAATACTATTTTTCTCGACGACTTCCGCCAATTTTATCAACTGATTATCATGGACTAATTCTTTCTTGTCATTCAGAAGAAAGTGCAAACAAGGGATACCTTCTTGGTCCGCGAATTTGGTATATGCAATATCAAAGCATGATATTTCCCCTTGTTTTTTCCCTGAGCTAAAGTTTGTGTCTATGGTTGCGAATTTATAGATTTTTTTTCCTTTTGCGGTTATGATGGGGTCATACTTGATAGCATATCTTTCATTGTATAGAACTTCGGATATATCAGAAAATATTTTATTGAATTTTGATAATTGCGAAGCTACTTTTTTCTGGAAATCATTAGAGAATAACGCATCATTTATATCGCGTAATTCGAGACGAAACTTACTAAGCGACGCGTCTACTCCTTCTATTTGAGCTACTATAGACTCATAACTCCCTTTCTTCTGATGCAATATATTCAAATCCGTTATTATTGATTCCAAGTCTTCAAAGGTGTCAGAACATGTAACTTTTGAAGCATATATTTGCTCCTGCTCTCTTAGTCTGTTTAGCTCATTGTTCTTATCATCGATGCGTTTATTAAGCATAGGTAGCTCCTGGACTATAAATTTAGTCTTTTCTTCAAGCATTTGGTTGTGGTAACTTACTAAATCCTCAAAAGACTTTTGTAGATTTGGTATAAAAGCTGCTGCCTGTCGATATACTAATTCTAATTGAGAGGTATCGCTTTTGAACTGTTGGGAAGAAAAATCTTTTTCTGTATCAAGAATAATGTCTCTCCGGATAGATAAGGATGTTATATCAGAACTTAGTCGATTGATCTCTGATTTTATATCGTTTAGCATTCGTAAATCGATTTCCAAATCCGGATTAATATTAAGAGTTGCTTTCTGCTTATTCAATTTGTCAATATCCATTTCAATGGCTTCTAATGCCGACTTATACCCACCTATTGTTTCTTGTTTTTCCAATCGTTTTTTGAATTTCTCTTCATTCTTAATGCTTTCTGATAATTCTAATTTGCGCCTTCCGTCTTCATTACATCCAAATAAATACAAATACAACGATTCATACGCTTCATCTGTCGTATAGCCATCTAATGTTTTAAGCGTATTTGTCAATCGCAATTCATCATAACGGATATTGTGTGATATAATCTGTCTAAATGTGGGTTTGTCAATTTTCACGTTAGGGAAAATGAATTGCATCAGAAGTGGTTCGTAATCTATTTTTTTAGAAGGGAGTATTTTACCATTAATTTCATATACTCTCTCCTTCCTATTTAGGAAGTTACGTCTAATCGTGATTTCAGTCATAGGGTTTTCAATGTCATCTACTAAAGACAATATGATTTCGACTTTTTCCTTTATCAAGAAATCTTTTACCAACCCATATACTTCTCGCTTATTCTCAGGATCTTTATATATAACCTCTGGTTCTTTCCCTAAGCAGAAATCTATTAATTTGAGGACAGTTGTCTTTCCAACGTTATTCCCTGTATCTGTATTGGTGACATTGGAATTTGAGGGAGTCTGGTCTATGATGAGATTAAGCCCCTTGTGAAAATGTATTTCCCGAATAACTCGAATTGGTGTCTTGATGATTAGTGATTTTAAGAACATAGTACAATCTCTCCTTTCTGATTAATTGTGGCGGCATTTATGAGGTATAACCAATCTAACGTTAGAAGTAAGACGGGGAATGTCAGATTATGCTCTTTCTTCAGTTCAACATATAAATCCCCTATTTTGGTGCCATCTGTTGACTGCAAGATTTTCAGGACAATTGCACCGGTATAATATATGCTATCTTTGGGATGTATGGCGTCAGGCAGTAACATGATTATTTGGGTTTTCAAATATTTTACATCGGATAAAAGCGTCAACGATTAAAATATCAACGTACATTTCTATAGCTTCAATCGACAGATTTTCTCCATCCATTCTTTTCGCGACTTCTTGCATGATCGTATCAGTGATCCATCCGAAAAGTTCATCCCCATATCTGGAATCTCTACCTTGTATATAAACTTTACGTATCTTATTTAATACGAATAGGCTTTTATTTTGTCCCATCTCATCAAAAGAAGAATAAACCTTGTTCACCATATTTTGATAAACCTTATGTTCGGAAATAATAGCCCTTGAGATACGTAATTGATTATGATTTATCTTACTCTCTATTTGAAAATCTTCTTGAGTGGATACACTGACTTCACTATTTGAAAGATCATTTTGCGCCAGCAGCTTTATAACGGTAACAAGGTCTGATTGATTTATTTTCAATACATCCATGCATCCTAATTCTCTTTCAACAAAATCACATAAGCGTTTTAGTTTGTCAATGTCTAATGATTCTACTACTCGAAGAATAGAATCCACATCAAGGATGTCGTCAGATGGGGCGAATTTTATTCCCTCGGGAATCTTATAATTCTCTTTTCTAAGATTATCCGAGCTTTCTGCCGCGATAGATAAAAATTTGAATGTATATTCACGAAAGTTGAGCTTCGACAAAGAGTCTTGTATCTTCACCTTTGTATTCGTGGCCGAAACTTGAACAACAAGTTTATTGTTCGCATCCATCAAATCTATCGCTTTTTCATTTTGATGGGCTACATTCATGTTTTCAAGATCCCATCCATACAATAAATTAAGTAAGTCTCTATAAAAGTTCTCCGAATGAATATTTAGCTCAAGAAGATTTAACTTGCCTCTCCGCTTTATTCTGAGCGAAAGTAAGTCTAAACGTTCTTCGATGTAATTAAAATAATAACTTCTATTCATGGCATCATTTCGTTTTCTACGTCCGCGTCACGCATCCGCGAAGCAATGCTGGTCTTTAGCCGGTCATTACCTTCGGAAAGCCTGTCAAGCGCGACAACCTTTCTCCACGGCTTAAAATTACTATCAGAGAGTTTAAGGATTTTGAAAGCCCAATCAGGCGTTCCTACAGCTTGTTTGTCATCAAAATCCAATCGCCCCCCCAATTTAGTTCGCTTATCTTCAACTTCCTTTTTAATTTGGATAGCAGCGCCGCGAATACGTTCTTTAGCGATATCCGCGACGGTTTTATGGCCAGCCCTGTAGTATGCTTCGCTTTTACCTTCATCAAAGACTTCAGGTATAAGCGATCGAAGCGTCTTTATCCGCTTCTTCGCGGGAGTTTGAGAGTATTCGTTCATCTATTCATTCCTAAATATGAAGCAAAGATAGAAATTTGGGAGACAGGTTCTTCCATTTCTCCTTATAAATTGGGATATTTTCTAAATTTCCCTCCATTCACGGCCGTCACCGGCCCCGTTCACGGCCGTCATCGGCCGCGTTCACGGCCGTCTCGAAAAAAATCACGGCCGCCTTTTTCTCAAGTCGCGGCCGTGATTTCGCGGGGTGTGTAAGCAAAAATCCCTTCTAACCTTAGCTCGGGCGTAGGGACGGATATTCGCTCAAAATCGCAGAAAATCGCCAAATAGCACTATAGCTATTTTTAATTTGTCTTTTGGTATACGCCATGCGACAATCTTCTGATTATCTGTCCAGTAGCTGATTTTATGAGACGTGGTACCTTGCCTTTGTAGAATCCGTACGCGGTGCCTAATTCCTCGGCCTGCTTGGTGGTAAACTCATCGGGCAAGTCAGAAAAAAAGTCTTTGATCATATTGGGGTCTCTCAGCGGGCGAACCTCCCCGCCGCTCATGGACGAGAGCAGCAGTCGCCCGTGCTCGTAGCAGCACATCACGATGTCCATGGCGCGCTGGAAGTCTTCGTCCGTGCAGCCGATGGTCTCCGCCTGGCTTCCGCTCTCCGCCTGGCGCAGCCGGGCGAACACCATGCAGAGGCGGGTGAGGATGAGGGCGTAGCGCTTGACCACCGCCTGCAGGTCGTCGTTCTGCTCGAGGGTCACCTCGCCGAGCTTGCGGGCGAAGGTGGCATTGAGCCTGGCCAGCTGGCCGTAGCTGAAGCGGAACCTGACGGGATGGGCCAGGCAGAAGTCGTGCAGGGCGAGCACCCGCTCGGCCAGGGGGGCGAACTGGTCGTCGAGCGAATAGTCGTCGTCGCCCACGTCTATCCATCGGGGCGTCTCCCGGTAGGTGTAGTAGAGCACGCGGCTCACCAGGCCGTTCTCGGAGCTGCTGAGTATGGGGGAGAACTGTGCCGGGGTGCCGGTGAGCAGCAAGGCCAGGCGCGGGTCGCGGATGCGGATGGGTTCCATGCCGTTGGCCTTGTACGACGAGTCGATAGGCTCGTGCTCGAAGGCCTTGCGCAGCAGGTCGTCGAACTTGCCGCAGTCCAGCCCGTTGGCGCTCGAGAGGGTCTGCGCCTCGGTGTCGCACATGAGGCTGCCGTCGTCGCCGTTGTCGCGCATCTGTATCTGCATGCGGGTATTGCTGGTGGTGGTGGAGAGGAAGAGGGTCTTGAACGGGGGACGCTTGGGCTCGGGGGGGATGGGTGTACGCTCGTCGCCCTTTCCCTTCTTGCCCGCCCGGGCGTGTAGCGCCTTCCATTCGTCGAGTTCCCTGGCGTAGCGCTCTTCCTCGATCTTGCTGGCCATCATCCTGCGGGCGTCGACGGCCTCGACGAGGAGCCTTCCGGTGCGCGCCACGCCCTTTCCGCTGCCCGCGGGCGCGCTCACGAAGCAGAAGACGTGCGGCGCGCAGGGCTTCCGGCGGTGGTTGCCATACGTGGCGGGGAGCACGGCCGATAGGCAGGTGAGCTGGGAGAGCAGGGCCACGTCGCGCTCGCGGGGCGTACAGTCGTCGAGCATGGATTCTTCCAGTAGGATGGGAAGATTTTCGTACACGCTGTCGGGTATCAGGGGCGTGTTCTTGCGAAATTCCTCGCCAGCCCAGTAGGCTTCCTCGCTCTCTTCGTCCACACGGGGAGGGTCATAGCGCGATTCCGCGATTTTCTGCGATTTCGCGATTTTCATTTTTCCCTCATTTGTCCTGCGTCTTTCCTCATGATTTCCTTTGTATCCGTCGCTTACGGTCTGTTGGAGTTCGGAATCCGGAAAGTCGGTGCCTTGTAAGGCCTCGCGAATTGCCCCGCAAGTCTCCTCGCGGTCTATCCCGCCCCGGGCGGCGGCGCAGGCGATGCGGAACACGTTGGCGTGGCGCTGTCCGTGCAGGAGGGGGTACCTGAAAATAAGTGACTGTAGGTAGTCGGAGTGACTCTTTCCGGCGCGGGCGGTCGCGGGGCGGGGCGGCGGCGTGCCGTCGGGCTGTCGGGGCACCTCGGCCAGCGGCTCCTCCTCTTCGCCCAGCTCGAAGGAGGTGTAGATGGCGGCGATGTAGCCCGACGGGGAGTGGGTGAAGAAGCAGAGGCGGCAAGGATCCTTGCAGGCGCCGTCGTGCTCGAGGCCGAGCAGCGGATCGTAGTGGGCGGCGGCGATGGCCACGGCCTCGGCGTGTCGCGCGGCGGTGGCGCCCTCGACGTGGGCGAAGACCTTCAGCCCGTCGGAGGGGCTCTCGATGACGCTGACGGTGTGGCTGTCGGCGGCGGCGAGGTTCAGCAGGCGCAGGCGGTCGTCGCCGGTGCCCACGTGGTCGTAGTCGAGGCAGACTATGCCGCTGTGCTCTACCATGTCGGAGCGGCTGTGGCCGCCCTCGAAGACGCCCGAGGGGGTGAAGGCGGGCAAGCGGCGCTTGATGGTGTCGACGTCGGCCCGACGCCCCTCGGCGTGGTAGCGCCGGATGTGGGCCACGTCGTCGGCCACTTTCTGGGTGGGGCGGAGGCACTCGGCCAACGCCTCGAGCAGGCTCCGGCGTACGGGACGCCGGTCTCTCACGCCCTGAAACACGGAAACGTGAATTAATTCTAAATTTTTCATGTTTTTTTTTAGTATATACGTTTTAAGTATAGGCCTTTGGACCTTTCGGGTACAAAGGTAGGTGAGATAAAATGGGGGGTGGCTTGAATATTCAAGCCACCCCCGGAATAAGAGTACCTATATTTGCAGAATAAGCATAAAAATTAGGAGTATTTATGATTACAGAGAAAGTAAAAAAGAAAGCAGGGACGAGCGTCCCGGTAAAGAACTCCGCGTCAGGGAAGAAGCGGGGTTCGGCGAGTGTGAAAAAGCTGAGCTTGGCGAATGTGAAGAAGCGGAGCTTGGAGAATGTAAAGGAGCGGGGCAAATCCAGCGAGAAGATCCCGGAGCTGGGCAGGCTCCTGAGTGAGCTGATAGCGGGGACCTGCTACCCGTCGGCGAGAAAGTTCGCTGAGGCGCTGAGTCGCGATAGAGCGCTCGTGGGAGACTTGCTACGTGGCGGGGACCATCTGCTGTCCTTTTACGTACAAGGCATCTTGGAACTGGTCGATTACTATGACTGCACGCTTCACAAGGGTCCCGCGGTGGACGTCATCGTGAAAGCCATGCGGAATGGGGAGGACCTATACATAGGCTGTGTCCGGCACGGGGAGGAAGCGCCCGAAGGGTTCGTGAAGGTGATCGAGCCGACTTCTCTTTAGGCGTCACTCTTTTCTTCCATTTCGTTTGCCAATATCATCCGAAATGCGTATATTTGCGATGCGGTATATCCTTCTATAGATCCTTGTTTACCGCATTATATCTTAAAATTATCAATTCCAAATTCATTAATGAAATGAGTACTATTGACAGAAATTTCGAGGTCCGGGTTTACGACAAGCGGGAGCTGGCCCGGATGTATTTCCCCACGCTCTCGGGCAAGGCGGCCACCGACCGGCTGCGGCGCTGGACACGCCGTTGCCGCGGGCTAGTGGACGAGCTGGAACGCCGCACGGACTACCACACGCGGGCACGCACGCTCACGGCACGGCAGGTGCGGATCATCGCGGAGTATCTGGGCGAGCCATGAGTTTTTGCCGTCGGCTCCCCCGTCCCCCCCCCGCGAAAAAACTTTCCCTTCCTTCCCGCTGTCGTTCAGCGCCTTACCTTCCGGACATGAAAAAGATCCTAAAAATATCTTCCATAATGTTTGGCGGTCTCGTGTCAAAGCGGTACTTTT
>JAISIZ010000129.1 GCA_031261785.1 Mediterranea sp. (in: CFB group bacteria) | reverse complement strand
ACTACGTTTTGAACTCAAAGGTGACAGTTTGAGAAAAAATGGCTAACTTTGCAATCGGATAGCAAAAAGTGAACGGATATGGCCGTTTTTGGTGAACGGGTATCGACCGTTTTTTCCAGAGGAGGGTTGTGATTTGCTTTCAAATTAGTATCTTTGCAGCATTGGAAACAGTGACGAGACGCAAGTTTTCGACCACAACATCGTTGTGATTTGCTTTCAAATTAGTATCTTTGCAGCATTGGAAACAGTCACGTTCGAGGTTAATACGTAGGCGCTTAGTTGTGATTTGCTTTCAAATTAGTATCTTTGCAGCATTGGAAACAGTTTCTTCATCGAATTGCCTATATAAGTAGAGTTGTGATTTGCTTTCAAATTAGTATCTTTGCAGCATTGGAAACAGTCGTCCGACGAGCGGATGGGCTACGCGTCGCGTTGTGATTTGCTTTCAAATTAGTATCTTTGCAGCATTGGAAACAGTAGAGTATACATTATACGCAGTGTTTCAATGGATTATAAAGCAAATTAGGAATGGAAAAGAAACTGTTTTCTAAAAAGAGAATCCGGCTCTATGGCCGGATTCTCTTTTTAGAATAGCTCCAGTTGCTGGCCTGGGCTATTGATGGGTTTGGCTTTCTTTCCGTAGAAGAGTTCGATGTTGCCGAATTGCTTGTCCGTTATGCAGAGGATTCCCACTTGCCCGAATTCGGGGAGGAATGACTTGACGCGTTTGATATGCACTTCGGCATTCTCACTGCTGGCACAATGGCGGACGTAGATGGAGAACTGAAACATCGTAAAGCCATCTTTCTGGAGATTCTTGCGAAAGTCGACGTATGCTTTCTTGTCCTTCTTTGTCTCCGTCGGCAAGTCGAATAGAACGAGTACCCACATGATGCGATATTCGCTAAAACGGTCCATCACATTTCGGGGTACTGGATTCGGCGAAGTTCGCCGCTAAAGCATTTGTAAAGCGAGGCGGTGGTTTGTCCGGCCGCTATCATGAGGGGGCTACGCTTGCCTCCGATGATGACTTCCAATGTGGGGATGGAGAGCATTTGGGCTTTCAGCTCTTTCGTCAGTTCCTGAAAGTCTTGGCCGCTTCGTGTTATCTCGAACACTAATCGGTCGACGTACGGACGGTAGGGTTCCATGATGTCGTCGGCCAGGCAATAGGCGTTGTAGCGATTGTGGTGATGGATGCCCAAGGTAGGCAACATGCCGCTGCTGACTAACGCACGGGCGATGACGGCTCGCAAGATGGCGTATCCGTAATTGAGCAGGTTGTTGGGTGGAATGCCGTCGCGGTCGCGGGTGAACTCGGGGATGTCGAACAGGTTCTTCCAGTAATAGGCTGCGGCCCGGGCTTCGAGGTTGTCAGGGTCCCCGCTCTTCACGTCGGCAGCCCAAGTTTTCATGCAACCTGTTTCGCTGTCGACGCAACTTCGCAACACGGCGGCTTGGTTGCCGATCTTTGTCTTTATGGTCTGCTGCCAAAGCTGTTTCTTGAGGGGGACGGAGGCGTCCAATTGTTGGCGGAAGCGTTCATTCTGCGTGGTGTTGCCGTACAGGGGAAGCATCAGGCCGACGGGCATGCTCTTGCTGTCGCAGGTAATCACGGCGGAGTTGTTTTCCAGCAACGCTTCTAGGGTGCCCGATGTGATGGTGATTTGCTTGTGGTCGAGCACCACCACGCCAATATCCTCTATCGGCTTGGTCAGTTCCATTTGCTGCTTGAAGCCGTCGGGCAAGGTGTCGTTCTTCACCACCTCCGGCAGCTTGATGACTAACTGCGCGTTCTTCAACGACAGATAGACGGGATTCCCGAAGTAGAGCGTTTTCTTGATCATGGGCGTTAATTATTAGAGGTTAGGCGAGTGTTCCAGTCTTCAGCTCCCTTTTGAGATAGCTGTACAGATGAACCGCACTTTGGTAGTACATGCCCGTCTCCAAGTCGACAAGGCGTTCGTACAGTTGCGAATTGTACACGATGTCGAAAGCCTCGAGGATGGGAACTTCGAGATCCTGGATAACAAAGCGTATAAGCCTTTGCACCCTGTTCTGGATTAAGAAGCGTTGTTCCTTGGTCATAGTCTGTTCCATGCTTCTTTGTCTTTATTCATTTTTTATTTTGATAATTCTGCCCAGTCTATCCACTTTGATGGGGATACAGCTTTCTTTAATCATTTCGCCAGTCCAGGCTCTTTCTGCTTTATTATTAGCTCCCAGCTCTCCTGATTGTTTAGGAGCTGCTGGATAAATAGGACTCGCAACGTATATTGGAACGAAAAAACATTGATTACCTGTTGATGAAACGACTTTGTAAATTCGATTTTTATCAATTATATCATTCAATCTACCAGTCTCTCTTTCTTCCGAAGTCGGCAAATAGACCAAATCATTGGGTGACAACCAAAATAGAATCCTGTATCCCTCCTTCTCTGGAATAGGTGACCAGTCGTTCTTTTCTCTTTCTATAACCACATTCAAGGAGATGGTATCGTAAGTGCGTCTCTTTTCCTCATCATTTGTTTCATAAACGGCGAAGAAAAGATTAGTGCCCTTATCCGTTTCGACGAATTTGGCGATTTTGTTTCCTTTGGTACCCACATTGAATTTGTTTCCCAAGGGTTCGTACATACGCACTTTATAGATCGGCTTATGCGGTTTATTCCCATTCAATATTTTGATATTCTTATTCATTTCGTCAACACCGTCGGGAGAGAATGCGATTTGTGGATCATAACCACAATTCTTTAAATGCGCCAGCAAGATTTTCTGTATGCTCGTGTCGGTAATTTTGTCTATAATCTCTTCGGCTTTGCTTTTCTTGCCTTTCTTTTCTTCCTTCCGTTCTTTCGCTTTCGCATCGGATTTTTCTATATCTTCAACCACTTTTTGATCTTCAAGCGTCTTTTCTTCAGTCTTTTCTGCTTCTTCTACTGTTTTTACTTTTTCTGGTTTCTCTACTCCTTTGAAGATGGAGACAATATCGTTCAGGAACCGGGTTGCCACTAATGGTTCAGTGTCGTCTGTGAAATAATAAACTTTCACTTTTGCTATATCAAGTTCCTTCCACAACAGAGCATTTTCTTTGAAGTATCTTACAATACGTTCTTTATCGTACCGTAGAGCCAAGAGTTTCTTCACTTGCTCTTTTATTTCTTTATCCACAATCAGCGCAGGATTATCCAAGGCTAACGACAAACGTACTTCTTTCACTCGCCTTAGATTAACTCTGCCGTATACGGTATCTTTGTGCATTGACTTTCGGATAGACCAGTTGTCCCCTTTGTCTTGCTTTTTAAGCACTTTCTTGCCGTATTCGTCAAAGGCTTGGTGATAATTTACGGTTTTATTGATGACCCGCAGATTTTGTCTGAAACTTACGATGATGTTTTCCAAGCAAGTCTTTACATCTTCGTTGAAGGTACACCACGGCTTCTTGACGATCCATTTGTAGTTTCCACTTTGGTCAATCTTGCGTTTATCACACAGCATGCGCTGCAAATCATAACGCGAAATCAAGGCTCTCTTGCTTGCTGATTCATTGCTTAAATAATTGACATGGTTGCGAGTGGCGCAAGCTATTACAATGGCATCCATCGCATGGTGGCGATGATCTATGCGTTTTTTGCTGAATCCCCGTTGAAGGGAAAGAGGAACTTGCGTTTGGAAGACCTTCTTGCCTTCTTTGTTCTCCCATTCTCCAAATTGATCGGATTCTGTGAGCTGATTTAGCCGCTGAAAGCGTGGAGAAATAATATCGTTCCATACGTTATTCACGCCCCAATCTCTTTTTAATCGGTCGGTAACACTTCCTGTGCAAGTGACAACATTCTTAGAAATGGCTTCTTGCTCGTATTCTCCATGCTCATCCTTTTCTCTGACGATATTAGAAAGCAGACCTTTGATAACTTTACTTATATAACGACTGTCATTTAGTTGTCGTTCGATAAATTGTTCTGGAATATCCTCCATTAATAGTTTCTTCATCTTTACCTTTGAATGATCATAGTTCCCTTTGACCAATTCCTCATATCCTTCTAAGGACAATATCTCTACGGTATTGCCATAGGACAGTTCCACTTTTTCCCCATGGCGATTCTTGATAAATTCGTAACCGAGCATATTACCTTTTAGCCTATTTACTTCGGACTCGCAAATCACTTTATTGGAGAACGAATCATCGAAATAGCGAGATTGTGGTATAATGTGTTCTATTTGATAATCTGTCGTGAACAGCCTTCCGAGTGGAATAGGCCTTCCCGTATATGGTGAACGGAACTTTTGATCTATCCATAATCTATATCTATTAAAATCAGCTTGAGTCGGACGCTTTTTTATATCGCTTTCGGTAAACTTTCTCAATATACCCTTTATATCCTCTGGAAGCTCGTCCATTTTGCCCAATGCGGTCTCTTCGTAAATTCTAAGAATCTCTTGTTGATTTGGAGAATAAGGACGTACATCCTCTATCCCGTATTTGGGATTCATGAACTCAATCAGCAACGCCTTAATGCGTAGATTAGCGTTCTCATTAGCTAATATTTGTTCTGTCATTTTCTTTCTTTTATCAGCAGGATTCTTCATGTCTCGTCCCAATTCCACATGAATCTCGTCTATCTGGCCAATTTCTTTCCAAACGTCTCTAACAATGCGTAGCGTTTCTGTTACCACTTGTTCCACAATGGGGTTGCGTAGGGAATGCTGTTTGAATGTTTTCAAGAAACCATCAATATCTGCGGGGCATTCCCACTTCATAATGTCTTTTGCTTCCGAGTGCCTATTGTACACAACATAGGACGCTAACCATAGCGGAAGTCCTTTGAAATCATCAACATTAGACAGATGAATGGCTTTTTCTCTTACTCTATCGTGAATCTTCTCATCAAATTCTCCAGATAAGATCTTATCTATTCTATCCCTGGTCAGGACATCTATATCAGCCTCATCCCAATATTTTCCCATTCGCATTAATGGAAGCAGCTTCTTTATGGCCTTTGCCGAAAAAGAGCCATAATCTTTCTCGAATGGTTTGATATTCTTAAATGCTTCTACAAAAACATCTTCTTTTTCCGATATCACAGGAACAAGCTCTTCTGCTTTCGCAAACTTACGAAGGGCTTTTTCCAACTCCAAAGGGTCATTTACGGAATATAAAATGTGCCAAAGTTTTAATTCATTCCATTTGTTATCCAACAATCCTTTCTCTGGTATAGAACATTTATCCAATGCGGTTAGCATTGCGCTCTTTGTTTCATTACATGGATACTTTTTATCTTTATCCTCCATGTAATTCCATCGATACTCCCCAATTCTTTTCTTCAGACCAAATGGAGGGTATTTGAGAAAAGCTTCTTGATCTATTTCTTTTCTATTGTTTAACCAATCGAATAAATTGGCGTAACTGTCATCCGTTGGCAGAAAATCACGGGTTACATCCACATCCGTACACAGCTTCTCTCTAACTACCATTTCTTTCTTGTAAATACGAATATTGCGTACAAATTGCCATAATCTGAACTCTTGAAATAATGGGTGTGATTTGGCTATACATTTTATCGAAACCTTTTTCTTTTCGTTTGTTTCCTTATCTTTGTATATGTAATCCTCAAACGGGCAATCTGCGATCAAAGACTTTTTGCTTTTCAAGGGACGTTGATAAAAGATGATGTCCTCCATGAATAAATAGAGGGAATCACGATTTTTAAGCATCTCTTTTCTATCTTTATTTTGCGGATAAAGTATGTCGAGGCATTCTTTATAAAGAGCTTCGCTTCGTAATTCTGCATGAAACTCTTTTTGCTTAGCTATTATGCGATACAACTCTTCCTTATAGAA
The DNA here is from genome assembly GCA_031261785.1 of Mediterranea sp. (in: CFB group bacteria). Lineage (GTDB taxonomy): Bacteria > Bacteroidota > Bacteroidia > Bacteroidales > Bacteroidaceae > Bacteroides. The sequence continues at coordinate 38,935 of JAISIZ010000129.1, read as the reverse complement.
TGAGCGCTCGATTGTCCGAACCAATTTCCCTCTGATTTTCTGATCAGGATTGCATAATAGGGTGTCGTAAATGTAGCAACCAACTGTCTTCATGCTGCTTTTTATGTCGGCCTCTGTTTTCTTCTTTACCAAACTCCAATCATCTTCCTTGGGCGCACGGAAAGAACGCTTGATTTCTCCATCTTTATTCAGTTTGAAAGTTCCATCCTTATTCAGTTCGGTGGTAACGATGAATTCTTTCACTTTATCAACCCAGTCAAGAGGTACATTACTACTGCGCTTATAAATCCATCCGTTTTCTAAATGCACATTGTACCAAATGTCATTCCCCCTTTTTTCATCAGTGGCTTCTACGCTTGTTACCTTTAAAGCGTAATATTCCACGAGTTTATCCACATGCTCTTCTTCCTCGCCTCTTAATTGATAATAGCCTCTTTTCTGATTGAAACTAAGGATAACCCAAGCCAATTCTTCTTTTGTGATCTTCTCTGTCAGGGCTTTCTTGCACAGATAATATAATGTCCAATCATAGGGAACCTTTTTCTGGTTTGCGACTAAATCAGGTTGATGGGTTGAAAAATCACTCAACATGTTCTTAAAAGAATCCTGAAAAAGAAATTCATATTTCCCTTTTTCATTTCGTTTCCATGCAATTTTGGAATCTTTGCTAAAGTCCATTTTATTAAGGCTATCTGATAAATGGAGTCCCTCCACGTAATGATCAGGCAGGAACCTCAGTGTGTAGAGGACTTTATGCAATCTTTCTCTACGGAGTATGGCTCGCTCTTCCAAACGGCGTATCCCTCTCAGCCTGGTTCTTTCTGCTGTTTGTGATTTTTGGCTACCTTTAGCGAAATCACTTAATGTTGCGGCATCCATAGGGATGATTCTACTTCCGGCTTTCGCCAATTTCCAATGTTCTATTTGCTCGGTAGTGTCTACTTCAACCACCGCCCAGCCAATGCTGTTCGTGCCCAAATCCAGTCCTAAGATCTTTTTCATAAGCGTTTAAAGTTTTATATTTGTCGACAAAAGTAGAAAAAAAGCCTTAATTAATTGCTCATTCCAGATTATTTTCTGATCTTTGCCCCACTAATTTGAAGCAAATCACAATAAGGATTATTCCGTTGTGAAAACATTTAGGGCGGGGAAACTCGCCCTTTTTTATCTCTACTTCACCTCATGATAGAACTCCTCGAAAGGCAGGCGGAAGCGTTCGCCCCACACGCCTTCGGGCAGGCGGATGCCGCAGGAGATGATCATGTTGATGCCGGTGTGGTGGGGTAGGTGTAGCGCTTTCTTTACCAATCGGCTGTCGAATCCTTCGATGGGACAGGTGTCGTATCCGGCTTCGCTCATCGCCAGCATGAACGTCTGCACGACGAGCGCGCAACTCTTATGCACCACGGTGTTGACCTCCTGCTCGGATACCTGGCGGACGATGGGACGGAACAGGCCGATGGTTTGCGCGAGCAATTTACGAAACAGTCCGATAAGGCCAAAGCCACGCACATACTCGAAGGGCATCAACTTGCCGTAATACTGCTTCCACACCTTCATGCGGTGCGTCTGTCGCGCCGCCGGGCTGTTGTCCTTGATCTCATCGTACAGCGCGTCGAGCACCGCTTTGGCGTGTGCGCGATATTTGTCCTGGCGTGTCACGAAGACCACCATCTGCCGTGCGGTCGAGGCGGCACTCTGCCCTAAGCAGGCATGGCTGAGGACCGCGAGCGTTTGCGTATCGGTTACGTGATAACATTCCCAGAGCTGCATGTTCGAGCTGGTCGGGGCAAGCGTAGACATGCGCAGGCACTCTCGCACGATGTTCTCGTCAATGGGTTGTGCCGGATCGTACTTTCGGATGGCACGGCGATGTTCGAGTATCTCTTTTAAGTTCATGATGTTTTCTATTGTTTATATACAATAAACGACGGAGAGCGGCAGAAGGTTTTGCGGAAATAATCTCTCGATTCATCGCCCGTTCCGGATTATTTTCTCATCTTTGTCGCGCTAATCCGAAACGAAGCGCGATGTTCCGTCGTGAAAATATCTTGAGCGGAGGCATGAAGAAGATCGTCATTGCCTCCGATGCCTTCAAAGGCTCCGTCACCTCGCTCGAGGTGGCCGATAGCGCCGAGCGTGCCATCCTCCGCGTTTTTCCGCGGTGCGATGTCGTCAAGTTGTCCATCGCCGACGGTGGGGAGGGGACGGTGGATGCCCTTATCCATGCCCTGGGCGGAAAGCGGGTGGCTTGCCGGGCGCACGACCCGCTGATGGAAAACCTGATTACCGTGGAATATGGCCTGCTGGCCGACGGGCAGACGGCGGTCGTAGAGATGGCCGCCGCCTCGGGCTTGCCCTTGGTTCCCGTGGAGAGGCGCGACCCGACGCTGACTTCCACCTTCGGGTTGGGAGAGGTGATCGGGGATGCGCTGGAGCGAGGATGCCGGCAATTCCTGATGGGTATCGGCGGGAGCGCCACCAACGACGCCGGTACGGGGATGCTGCAAGCTTTGGGATTCCGCTTCCTCGACGGCGAGGGGCGGGAGCTGGGGCGGGGAGGGCGTATTCTGGGCCGCGTCCGGACGATAGACACCTCACGCACGATGCCCCAACTGGCGACGGCGCGCTTCACCTTGGCGTGCGATGTGGATAACCCTTTCAGCGGGAAGAACGGGGCGGCTTACGTCTTCGCCCGGCAAAAGGGAGCGGATGACACCATGATCCGCGCCCTGGACGATGGGCTGAGGAACTTCGCCGCCGTGATCAGGGAACGTGGCGGGATGGATCTCGACACCATTCCCGGCTCTGGCGCCGCCGGCGGTCTGGGAGGCGGTTGCCTCGCCCTGCTCTCCACCACGCTGAAACCCGGCATCGAGATGGTGCTCGACGCGCTCGACTTCGACAGGCGAATCGCCGGCGCGGACCTCGTCATCACCGGCGAAGGGCGGATGGACCGGCAAACGCTCATGGGGAAAGCTCCCTACGGCGTGCTGCGACACGCCAGCCGACAAGGAATCCCCGTGCTCGCCATCGCCGGAGCGGTAGAGGACGAGGACCTGCTGAACACCCGCGGCTTCCAACGCGTGCGCTCCATCCAACACGACGCTGTCACCCTCGCCGAAGCGATGGAGAAAGAACGTACGATGCGAAATATAGAGAAGACGGTGGAGAGGGAGGTGAGAAGGAGTGATTAGTGGTTAGTGGTTAGTGATTAGTGGTGAACCACAGATTACACAGATTCACACAGATTAATTTAAACTGCTTATCTCCTTCAAGCAAGTTGTCACCCCAGCGGGGTGATAGCTTAATAGCCCGGCAGCTTGCTGCCGGGTTGTGTGCCGTACATCGTGCGCCTCCGTAGGTTGCGCACGTAGTGATCTTTGCGTATTGAGGCGCGGATTACACGGATTTCGCTGCGGTGTGTTCTGGAAGAGACTGCGTAATATGTGTAATGTGGTTCACCACCCCTAATCACTAACCCCTAATCACTCCTTTCAGCTCTTCCACTCCCGTGCCGATGGGTACGCTTTGTTTCTCGCCTTTGAGGAAGGCTTGCAGCTTGGTGGGGATTTCTACCGGCTGGGCGATGATGCGCTCCACGGTATGGAGGAACTTGGCGGGGTGCGCCGTCTCGAGGAAGACGCCTGTCTCGCCGGGACGCAACCCTTCGGCCAGCGCGCGGTAGCCACAGGCACCGTGGGGGTCGAGCAGGTAGTGGTGGCGATGCCAGGTGTCGGCGATGGTCAGGGCGATTTGCTCGTCGGTATAGGTGGCGCCTGCGATGTCGGCGGTGATGGCGTCGTGCGAATGTCCGTAGAGGTCGAGCACACGGGCGAAGTTGCTGGGGTCGCCCACATCCATGGCGTTGGCGATGGTGGCTATGGAGGGCCGGGGCGTGTATTGCCCGGTGAGCAAGTACTGGTAGAAGATGTCGTTGCGGTTGTTGGCGGCGATGAAACGCTTGATGGGCAGCCCCATGTGCTTGCCAAACAGTCCGGCGGTGATGTTGCCAAAGTTGCCGCTGGGCACGCACACCACCACGTTGTAGGCCTTGCCGAGGCGCTTGAGTTGTGCGTAGGCCTGGAAATAGTAGAAGGCTTGCGGCAGGAAACGGGCCACGTTGATGGAGTTGGCCGAGGTGAGCGTCAGCCGCTCGTTCAGCTCCTTGTCCATGAAGGCGGCCTTCACCATCGCCTGGCAGTCGTCGAACGTGCCGTCCACCTCGATGGCGGTGATGTTGCGTCCCAGGGTAGTGAACTGTTTCTCCTGTATCTCGCTCACCTTTCCCTTGGGATAGAGCACGTAGACGCGGATACCTTCCACGCCGAGGAAGCCGTTGGCCACGGCGCTACCCGTATCGCCCGAGGTGGCTACCAGCACGTTCACCACTCCCTTGTCGTTCCTCTGGCTGATGAAATGACCCAGCAGGCGAGCCATGAAGCGGGCGCCCACATCCTTGAAGGCCAGCGTGGGACCGTGGAACAGCTCGAGCGAGTAGATGCCGTCGGACACGGGCACCAGCGGGGTGTCGAAGCTGAGGGTATCCTCCACGATGTGCCGCAGCTTGTCGGCGGGGATGTCGTCGCCGAAGAAGGCGTCGGCCACGCGATAGGCTATCTCCTGGAAGGAGAGGTGGTCGATGGTGTCGAAAAACTCTTCGGGAAGCCGACGGATACGTTCGGGCATGAACAATCCCTTGTCGGCGGCCAATCCTTTCACTACGGCCTCCTCGAGAGAGGCCACGGGAGCTTGCTTGTTCGTACTGTAATAATTCATATTTTCTTTTTTTAGTTGACAACTTGTCCTCTTGTCAACTTCCTCTCATAAACTCATTGATAAACCCGTCGCCCTCCAGCAACCCGTAGCTTCCCCCTGCGGCCGCCGCCTCGTCGTAGGTCCGCACGGCGTCGGGGGTGATGCCGGGATACCAGATGAGGAACGGTATGGGTTCGGAGGTATGGGTGCGCAGTTCGCAGGGTGTGGGATGGTCGGGCAGCACGGCTATGGCCACCGGCTCGTCCCACTGGCTCACGGCCTCGAAGATAGGTCCTACGACACGTCGGTCGAGATTCTCGATGGTGAGCAGTTTGAGGTCGACGTCGCCCTCGTGTCCCGCCTCGTCGCTGGCCTCGATGTGGAGGTAGACGAAGTCGTCGGTGCGTAGCGCCTCCAGCGCAGCGGCCACCTTGTTCTCGTAATTGGTGTCGTACAGTCCCGTGGCGCCTTCGACGTGCAGGCATCGCAGGCCGGCGTAGCGGCCGATGCCGTTGATGAGGTCCACGGCCGAGATCACCGCTCCCCGCCTCACTTGCGGGAATCGCTCGGAGAGCGTCTCCATCCGCGGGCGGTAGCCGGGACTCCAGGGCCAGACGCTGTTGGCGGGATCCTTGCCTTCGGCCATGCGGCGCAGGTTGACGGGATGGTCCTTGAGCAACTCTTGCGACTTCAGGATAAGATTGTTGAGCAGTTCCGCCGTGGCCTCGGCCTCGGCGACGCAAGGCTTCACCATGAGCGGGCGGAAGGGGTGCAGGGGCACGTCGTGGGGGGGCGTGCAGTCCAGCTCCTTGCGGCCGCCGTCGACGACGAGCAGGTGGCGATATTGCACGCCGGTATAGAAATGCGTGCGTGCGTCGCCCAGCTCCCGCTCGAGGAATTTGATCAGTATGTCGGCCTCCTCGGTCGAGATGTGTCCCGAGGAGTGGTTCTTCAGGATATCGCCCTCCACGCACACTAAGTTGCAGCGCGTCGCCATCTGTCCGGGTAGCAGGTCGACGCCGATGCTGGCGGCCTCGAGCGCGCCCCGTCCTTCGTACACCGTGGGGAGGTCGTAGCCCAGCACGGAGAGGTTGGCCACTTCGCTGCCCGGATGGAATCCTGTCGGCACGGTGGCGAGGAGCCCGTTGCGTCCCAGGCGCGCGAGCTTGTCCATGTAGGGCGTGCGCGCGTGTTGCAGCAACGTCTTTCCGCCCAGTGCGGGAACCGGCCAGTCGGCCATTCCGTCGCCCAATATAATAATGTGCTTCATCATAAGGTTATCGCCTAATCTTTTATCTTTTAATTTTTACTGCCCCCCGCAAACATTCAAGCTCGAAGTTGACAAGCCGATGAATAGAAAGGCCCAAAATGTGACTGAAAGCCTTTGCCTGAAAGGCTCTTAACCAAGCCCAACGCAGAGCGAAGCGACGCGTTGGGTTTCCAAGGCGCACATAACGTTGCGCCCTGTAAGGGCAGCTTATCTCTACATCGTAAATCATGAGGGATAACCTGGGCTTACAGCCCGAAACGTCATACTTCCGCGGGAACCCAACGTGTCGCTTCGCTCTGCGTTGGGCTGGGTTAAGAGCCTTACAGGCAAAGGCTTTCAGCCACTTTTCGGCCCTTTCAGGGCACTCATCCAACAGTTCGTTCATCACTAATCACTAATCACTCATAGCTAATCCCCCTAAACGTTTGCTATGCTCATGATGTCGGCAAAGACGCCGGCGGCCGTCACGTCCGCTCCGGCGCCGTATCCCTGTATCATCATGGGGTATTCCCTGTATCGTTCGGTGGTGAGCATGATGATGTTGTTGCTGCCCTCTAAGCTATAGAAGGGATGGCTGGCGTCCACCTCGCGCAGGCCCACGGAGGCTTTTCCCTCCTCGAAGCGTGCCACGAAGCGCCAGTGCTTACGTTCGCTCTCCAGCACCTGGCGTCGCGCCTCGAAGTCAGCGTCGAGGCTCGGCACCCGTTTCCAGAACTCGTCGAGCGAGCCGCTGAAGAAGTCGTCGGGCACGAATAGGTGTTTCTCCACGTCGTCCTGCTCGATGCGGTATCCCGCCTCTCGGGCCAGGATCACCAGCTTGCGTATTACGTCCTTTCCGCTCAGGTCGATGCGCGGGTCGGGTTCGGAGTACCGTTCTTCCTGTGCCATCTTCACGGTTCGGCTGAAGGGGCAGTCGGCGCTGATCTTGTTGAAGATATAGTTGAGCGTTCCCGAGAGCACGGCCTCGATCTTGAGGATCTTGTCGCCGCTATGGATGAGGTCGTTGATGGTGTTGATGATGGGCAGTCCCGCTCCCACGTTGGTCTCGAAAAGGAACTTCACGCCCCGTTGGCGGGCGATGGTCTTGAGCAGCCGGTAGTTGTCGTACTCCGACGAGGCGGCTATCTTGTTGGCGGCCACCACGGAGACGTTGTGCTGCAGCAAGTCCTTGTAGAGGGCGGAGATGTCGGGGCTGGCGGTGCAGTCCACGAAGACGGAGTTGAAGATGTTCATCCCGATAATCTCGTCGCGGATGGTCTGCGGGGTGCTCACCCCGCCTTTTGCGTGCAGCTCGGCTCGGTAGTTGTCCAGGTCGATTCCCTCGCGCGAGAAGAGCGCGTTGGAGGCGTCGATGAGTCCCACCACGTGCAGTTTCAGGCCATTCTCGGCCATCAGCCTCTCGCGCTGGAGGCGTATCTGTTCCACGAGGCTTCCGCCCACGGTGCCTATGCCGCAGATGAAGAGGTTGAGCACCTGGTACTCGGAGAGGAAGAACGAATCGTGGATAACGTTGAGCGACTTGCGCAGGAATCGCGAGTCGACCACGAACGATATGTTCGTCTCCGACGCTCCTTGCGCGCAGGCGATGACGCTGATGCCATTTCGTCCCAGCGTGCCGAACAGCTTTCCGGCGATGCCCGGCGTATGCTTCATGTTCTCGCCCACTATGGCGATGGTGGCCAGGTTCATCTCGGCCTGTATGGGCGATAGCTCGCCCATGGCGATCTCCTTGGCGAACTCCTCGCCCAGCACTTGGCAGGCCAGCCCGGCGTCGGCGTTGCGCACGCCTATGGAGGTGCTGTTCTCCGACGAGGCTTGCGACACGAGGAAGACGCTGATGCCGCTCCCCGCCAGCGTGCGGAAGATGCGGTAATTGATGCCGATGACGCCCACCATGCCCAGTCCCTGCACGGTGATGAGGCTGGTGTCGTTGATGGACGATATGCCCTTGATGGCCTTGCTGCTGGCGTGGCTGATGTCTTGCTTGATGACCGTTCCTATGCCGTCGGGGTTGAACGTGTTCTTTATCCGTATGGGTATGCTCTTGTGGTAGACGGGATAGATGGTGGGCGGATACACCACCTTGGCGCCGAAGTTGCACAGCTCCGTGGCCTCGGCGTAGCTCAGCTCGGCTATGGTGTAGGCGTTGGGGATCACCCGCGGGTCGGCCGTCATGAATCCGTCGACGTCGGTCCAGATCTCCAGCGCCTCCGCGTCGAGCGCCGCGGCGATGATGGCCGCGGTGTAGTCCGATCCGCCCCGGCCCAAATTGGTGACCTCGCCCGTCGTCTTGTCCGACGCGATAAATCCAGGCACCACGACTACGGGTGGGAGCGTGGCGAAGGCATCCCGTGTCAGACGGTTGGTCAGCTCCACGTCGAGCGTATGCTTGTTGTGCTTCTTTTCGGTCTTGACGAAGGTGCGGGCGTCGAGCCACTCGGCGCCGTCGATCAGCTCGGCGGCGATGATGGACGAGAGGCGTTCGCCGTAGCTCACGATCGTGTCCGCCGTCTTGGGCGACAAGTCCTTGATGAGGTAGATGCCCTGGAAGATGTCCTTCAGCTCGTTGAGCAGCTCGCCCACACGCCGTTGCAGCGCGGCCTGCCGTTCTCCCTCGGGTATCACGGCCTTGACCATCTCTACATGGCGGGACACGATCTCCATGAACTCTCCTTCGTAGGCGCTTTCTCCCGCGGCGGCCATCCGCGACGCGTTGATGAGTTTGTCGGTGATGCCCCCCAGGGCCGACGCCACCACCACGACCGGCTTCCCGGCCGATTCCACGATTCTCTTTACGCTTAATATGCTGTCGGCCGATCCCACGGATGTCCCGCCGAATTTCATTACTTTCATTGAAACAGTCTGTTATGATAGATAATTGGCGCGAAAATACGAATAAAAATATTCCGTTTGTCGCTTTCGTGCCATTTTTTTGCGCAATCTGCTATCACCACCTCTCCGCGTCCATCCCCATCGCCTGGTTCAATGCCACGTCGAACGGATGGGATGAAAGGTTCAATGCGGAAGATGGATTCGATCCCATCTACCGTGCGACGAGATTCCGGCGATTTCCGGATAGTGCGTTATCATGCCGTTATGAAAGGGCTTGCGGAACGCTATGTAACACCGTCGAAAACTTCTGTAACATTATCTCCGCGTGAAGTAACCGTTCTAAAGGATTGTGGAACACGATTCCTCCTCGATATTCGCCCCGACACATTATCTTTGCGGCTGTACTACTGGTGGCGTTGGCGCTCAATGGCGTCGACGCGGACGAAGAGAATAGAATCATGCATAAGAATAGGTACAATAAGGTAAGATTGGGTTTTGAAAGAGCCGCTTCGCCTTCGTCCCCTCATTGGGTTGGGGACGGGGTGGAGCAGGCTTGTCGCCGTTGTGCCGCGTTCGCCGCCAGCTTATCCACCGAAACATTCATTATAATATAGCGCATCATGAATACACTCAGTCAAAAGGTCTCCATGGCCGAGAAGATCGGTTATAGTTTGGGCGACTGCTCCGCGAACCTCGTGTTCCAGATGATGATGATTTACCAAACCAAGTTCTACACCGACGTGTTCGGCTTGGAGGGAGCCGTCGCCGGCAGCGTGATGCTTATCGCGCGCATCGCCGACGCTTTCGTGGATCCCACCGTAGGCATCCTTTCCGACCGCACCCAGACGCGCTGGGGCAAGTATCGTCCGTGGGTGCTGTGGACGGCGTTGCCGTTCATGGTGTTCTACATCCTGGCGTTCTACAACCCCGGCATCGAGGATGAGGGGCTGGTGGCACTCTACGCCACCATCTCGTACACGTTGCTGATGGCGCTATACTCTTTCAACAACACTCCCTACGCTTCGCTGGGGGGAGTGATGTCGAGCGACATACGCGAGCGTACCAGTATCACCTCCATCCGCTTCGTGGCGGCCACCATCGCGCAGTTCATCGTGCAGGGTCTCACGTTGCCGTTGGTGAGCAAGTTTTCCGACGGAGGCGACAAGGGGCATGGGTGGCTGGTCACCATCTCGCTTTTCGCCGTCATTGGCTTCGTGTTCCTGGTCATCTCCTTCTTCTCCACCCGCGAGCGCATCACCCCGCCCGTGAGCCAGAAGATCGACACCCGACGCGACATCGCCGACGTGCTGAAATCGGTGCCTTGGAAGGCGATGTTCGTGCTCACGCTGTTCATCTTCATCACGCTGGCCATGTGGGGCAGCGCCATGAACTATTATTTCGAGAATTACGTGGACCGCGCTTCGCTCTATGCCTTCCTCGACAATATGGGCTTGGTGGGCACCGCCGCCGACACGGGCGTGTGGCATTCGGTACTCGACGCCTTCGGCTTGGTGGTGACCAGCCCCGACAACGCCTACGAGGTAGGCTTCGGCATGTTCAACATGGTAGGCGCGCTGGTGCAGTTCTTCGGCGTCATCCTGCTGTCGAGCTTCCTGGCCAATCGCTACGGGAAGAAGAAGGTATTCATTGTCTGCCTGTCGCTCACGGCCATATTCACGGCCATGTTCTATTTCCCCGAAAGCACCGACGTGGAATCGATGTTCGTGCTCAACTTCCTCAAGAGCCTGGCCTACGCGCCCACCGTGCCGCTGCTGTGGGCCATGATAGCCGACGTGGCCGACGAGTCGGAGTACACCAACTACCGCCGTGCCACGGGCTTCGTCTTCGCCGGCATTGTCTTCGCCCTCAAGGCGGGACTGGGACTGGGCGGCGCCTTGCTGGGCTTCCTTCTCTCGGGCTTCGGATATGTGTCCAAAGGTGGCGTGGAGCAGTCGGCCAGTGCCGTGCAGGGCATCGTGCTCTCTTCCAGCCTCATTCCGGCGGTGACGTTCGGTATTGCTGTGGTGGCGCTATTCTTCTACCCCATCACCAAGCAATTCAACGAACGGATGCAGGCCGAGCTGACGGAGAGGCGCAAGAGGGAGGACTATTGAAATTAAGAATTAAGAATGAATAATTTAATAATAAGTATGAAACTAACGCACACTCTCTTACTCGCTTCCTTGCTGGGCATGGTTGCCTGCGCGGGGAAGAAGCCGTCCGCTGAAACGGTGGGCGAAGGGTCGCTCAAACAGGCTATTGGCGACCGGTTCCTTATTGGTACGGCACTCAACACCCGGCAGTCGTCGGGACGCGACACGGCCGCCGTCCGAGTGGTAAAACAACACTTCAACGCCATCGTGGCCGAGAATTGCATGAAGAGCGAATCCCTGCATCCCGAGGAGGGACGTTACACGTTCGACGATGCCGATGCCCTGGTGCGTTTCGGGGAAGAGAATGGCATGACGGTGACGGGACACTGCCTCATCTGGCACTCGCAGCTGCCTAAGTGGTTCGCCGTCGACCAGGAAGGCAAGCCCGTGACAGCCGAGGTGCTCAAGGCGCGCATGAAGGAGCATATCTCTACCGTCGTTGGCCGATACAAAGGGCGCATCAAAGGGTGGGACGTAGTGAACGAGGCTATCGTCGAGGATGGCTCGTACCGCAAGAGTCCGTTCTACGACATCCTCGGCGAGGAGTTCATCCCGCTCGCCTTCCAGTACGCCCATGAGGCCGATCCCGACGCCGAGCTGTACTACAACGACTACGGCATGGACAATCCCGGCCGTCGCGACGGTGTGGTGCGCCTGGTGAAACAACTCAAGGACCGCGGCCTGCGTATCGACGCCGTGGGCATGCAGGGACACGTGGGGATGGACTATCCCGACATCAAGGCTTTCGAGACCAGCATGATGGCGTTCGTCGACGCCGGCGTGAAGGTGATGATCACCGAGCTGGACATGAGCGCCCTGCCTACCCTGACCCGTAGTGCCAACGTGACCGACCGCGCCGCCTTCCGCCGCGAGATGAACCCATATCCCGAGACGTTGCCCGACTCCGTGTCGCAGCGTTGGAACGCCCGCATGAGGGAGTTCTTCGATCTCTTCGTGAAGCACTCCGACGTGGTGACACGCGTCACCGCCTGGGGCGTGAGCGACGGAGACTCGTGGAAGAATAACTTCCCCATGCCCGGACGGCACGACTATCCGCTCCTCTTCGACCGGCAATACCAACCCAAGCCATTCGTGAAGGAGATCATCGAGAAAGGACTCTGATTTTTTCACCACAGAGGACACAGAGTTTCACAGAGTATCATTCATCGCAAGAAACCGCACCGATTGTTTTATTGATTTAGGCATAAAGTAAATAAAAACTTGAATACTCGCAAAAATTCAGTAAAAACTCTGCGAAACTCTGTGTCCTCTGTGGTGAAAATCCATGCCAGCCCATCCCCCCACTAATCACTAATCACTAACCCCTAATCACTATCAACATGCGTTATTTAGTACCGGCCGACTACATGGCCGACCCTGCCGTGCACGTCTTCGACGGCCGGCTGTATATCTATCCCAGCCACGACTGGGAGAGCGGCGTGGCCGAGAACGACAACGGCGACCACTTCAATATGAAGGATTACCACGTCTTCTCGACCAACGACGTGATGAACGGAGAAATCGTAGACCACGGGCGCGTGCTCGCCGTGGAGGACATCCCTTGGGCGGGCCGACAGCTGTGGGACAGCGACGTGGCCCGCAAAGGCGACAAATACTACCTCTACTTCTCGCTGAAGGACAAGAACGACGTGTTCCACATCGGCGTGGCCGTGAGCAACAGCCCCACGGGACCCTTCTATCCCGAACCCGACCCCATACGGGGAAGTTACAGCATCGACCCCTGCGTGCTCGACGACGGCGGCGGACGATACTACATGTACTTCGGCGGATTGTGGGGCGGACAGCTGCAACGCTACCGCGACAACAAAGCACTCGAAAGCGCCCACCTTCCCGAGGGCGACGAACCGGCACTACATGCCCGGGTAGCGAGACTGAGCGGAGACATGCTGCAATTTGCCGAGGAGCCGACACCGGTGGTCATCCTCGACGCCGACGGACAGCCCCTCAAGGCGGCCGACAACGAACGCCGGTTCTTCGAGGCCAGCTGGATGCATAAGTACGGCGACAAGTATTACTTCTCGTACTCCACAGGCGACACGCACCGCCTCTGCTACGCCACGGGCGACAATCCCTACGGGCCGTTTACCTACCAAGGTGTCATACTCACGCCCGTGGTGGGATGGACCACGCACCACGCCATCGTGGAGTATCGCGGCAAATGGTACCTGTTCCATCACGACTGCGTCCCCTCGGGCGGACTGACCTGGCTCCGCAGCCTCAAGGTATGCGAGCTGGAGTACGATGCCGACGGACACATCATCACCATCGACGGGGGAGCCGGCGAATGAGATCGATGCTCCGCTCGCTCCTCACCTGCGCCGCGTCGCTGCTATTCCTCCTCCCCCTGAAGGCCGAGGATGGCAGTCGGCTGTGGCTGCGGCAAGAGGGGGGAGCGAATGGCTCGGCGACGCTGCCCTCCGCCAATAGGCGACTGCTGCCCACCCTGCGGATAGCGGCCGACGAGCTGCGGCAAGCCTGGCGAGGCGCGCCCGTCAGGCTACTGCTGGAGAAGAACGACGCGCTCGCTCCCGACGGATTCCGCATCCGCCCCACCGCGAGCGGTGTCACCATCAGCTCAGCCACGCCAGCGGGAGTGCTCTATGGTGCCTATCGCCTGCTCGCCCTGCAAGCCATGGAAACGTCCCTGACTGGCGAACTGACCGAAAGTCCCGCCTACGACCTGCGCATACTCAACCATTGGGACAACCTCGACCGCACCGTAGAGAGAGGCTATGCCGGACGTTCGCTCTGGGATTGGGAGGAGCTGACCGACTCCATGGCAACCGACAATCCATCGAGCGTCACCTACCAACGATACGTCGCGTACGCACGCGCCAACGCCTCCATCGGCATCAACGGCACCGTGCTCAACAACGTCAACGCCTCACCGCAGATACTCACCCGCGCTTACTTGCACGGCGTGAAGCGACTGGCCGATATCTTCCGCCCCTACGGCTTGCGCGTCTACCTGTCCGTAAACTTCGCCTCGCCCATGGCGCTGGGCGAGCTGTCCACGGCCGACCCGCTCGACGAGGACGTGCGCCACTGGTGGAAGGCGAAGGCCGACGAGATCTACCGCCTCATCCCCGACTTCGGGGGATTCCTCGTGAAGGCCAATTCCGAGGGACAGCCCGGACCGTGCGACTTCGGACGCACGCACGCCGAGGGTGCCAATATGCTGGCCGACGCCTTGGCGCCACACCGCGGCACGGTGATGTGGCGAGCCTTTGTCTACAGCCCCACCGACGCCGACCGCGCCAAGCAAGCCTACCTGGAGTTCCAGCCGCTCGACGGACAATTCCGCCCCAACGTCATCATCCAGGTGAAGAACGGACCCATCGACTTCCAGCCCCGCGAACCCTACAGCCCGCTCTTCGGCGCCATGCCGCGGACGCCACTCATGGCCGAGTTGCAAGTGACGCAGGAGTATCTGGGACACGCCAACCACTTGGCCTTTCTCGCCCCGATGTGGCGCGAGTTTTTCGACCTCGTACCCCCCGCCTCGCTGCGAGCCGTGGCCGGAGTGGCCAACATCGGTACCGACGACAACTGGTGCGGGCATCCTTTCGCCGCCGCCAATTGGTACGCCTTCGGACGATTGGCATGGAATCCCGCGCTCGGTTCCGAAGCCATAGCCAACGAATGGCTCCGGCAGACGTTTGGCACCGACGAGGCCTTCGTCGCTCCCATCAGCCAGCTTATGCTCGAGAGCCGAGAGGCCGTGGTGGACTACATGATGCCCCTCGGACTGCATCACATCTTCGCCTGGGGACATCACTACGGTCCCGAGCCGTGGTGCGACATCCCCGGCGCACGCCCCGACTGGCTGCCTCCGTATTACCATCGGGCCGACAGCATCGGCATCGGCTTCGACCGTACCCGCACGGGCAGCGACGCCGTGAGCCAGTATCCACCAGCCTTGGCCGAGCTGTACAACGATCCCGCTACCTGCCCCGAACATTACCTGCTGTGGTTCCACCACCTGCCGTGGAACTATGCCATGAAGAGCGGGCGTACCCTGTGGGACGAACTATGCCGGCACTACGACCGTGGCGTGCGCCAAACGCGCGGCTTCCAGCAAACGTGGGACGCCATGAAGCCATACGTCGACCCCGATCGATTCGCCGACGTGCAGGCACGCCTGCGCATACAAGCCCGCGACGCCACTTGGTGGCGCGATGCCTGCCTGCTCTATTTCCAGACGTTCGCCCGACAGCCCATACCCTACGACCTGGAGCGGCCTATCCACGGACTGGACGAGCTGAAACAAGTGCAGCTCCCCATCGGCAATCACGAATGTCCGGATGAAGAGCTGCTGAACAAATACAGGTAAGATGTAATGCGGAGTGCAAGGGAGGCGGTTTACAGCATCCGTGCCACCCGTAGATAATTGTCGATGAACAAGCCGCGCATCAGCGCGTGCATAACATATTCCATACGGAACGATTCGAAAAAACTTAGACGTTTCATAATTATATAGGTTTTATAGTTTCTAAATCTACATTTGTCTCTTAGACAACGCGAATATAAGTCCACCCGTCGAACCGCATGGCCGAAGAACAAACAATCATTCGCCCGAAAACTATCGGAAGATAGTCTTCGGGCGATTTTTGATAGTTAACGGGCCATTCCCGTCCGGTGCGACACCTCTGCAAACAGGTCATGCGAGTACCTATCTCGGCGGCGCGGAGACTTCACGCGAATCTGCATGAGACCAGAAGTCCGGGCTTTTTTCTTCATCCGCGAAATGTGATTACAAAAGCCCGGGCTTTTCGCAAATTTGCGATTGGAGTTTTTCGGCTTCGCAAAACCTTCATGAGGTGCGCGTGCGGCTTTCTTGGATCCCCGGACTATTGCGCATGAGCGGTATTTTCCTTATTTTTGTGCCGACAATAGGAGTAAACCAACCTCTAATTGAAGAAGAATAGCATGGAAAGAGTAGTGATCAACTCGTACGAAGAGTTTGAGAAATTAGTGGGGCAACAGATTGGCGTATCCGAGTATGTGGAGATTCCGCAGGAGAGAATCGGCCTCTTCGCCGACGCCACGCTGGATCATCAATGGATACACGTGGACGCGGAACGGGCCAAGACAGATAGTCCCTACCACAGCACAATCGCCCACGGATATCTCACCCTGTCGATGCTCCCCCATCTATGGAACGGCATTATCGAGGTGAACAACCTGAAGATGATGGTGAACTATGGCATGGACAAGATGAAGTTCGGACAACCCGTGCTGGCGGGACAGAGCATCAGGCTGGTGGCTTCCCTGCAGTCGCTGGCCAACCTGCGCGGCGTGGCGAAGGCCGAAATCCGGTTCACCATAGAGATCAAGGAACAGCCGAAAAAGGCGCTCGAGGGAGTGGCCACGTTCCTCTACTACTTCGAGTGAGGGAGAATTCCGTCGGGAATCCTCCCCCGTTCGTCGGGAAACGACCGTGAATGGGCGCTTCGCTATTGCGGCTCCTGCCTTTCCGTCTTACCTTTGCCGGTGTTAAACCCTTTAAAACGTTGCATTATGAACGCATTCATCAAACATCGGAATTGGCACCATAAGCTGAACATCATAGCTACGGCTGCCATATTCATCATCGTGGGACTGCTCTTCCTGGGACGCAACCTGGGACTGATCGACGACGAAATGTTTCACGCCATCGTGTCGTGGCAAACGCTGCTCATCGTCATCGGCCTGCTCCAACTGCTCAAGGAGCGCTATGTGAGCGGAGTGATCCTTGTCGTTGTCGGCGCTTACTTCTTGTCGCCTGTCCCCTTCGGCCTCTCCACCTACTGGCCGGTATTGCTTATAGGGATAGGCGTGCTTATCCTTTCCAAGTTGTGGCGGGGAGGCCAACAGGGCTGGTGCCAGGTGCACACGTCGCACGAGCAAGGGAAGGAAGAGGTCAACATCGAGGACGGATTCATCGAGTCCGACGTGTCGTTCGGCGCTTCCAAGCACATCATGCTCGACCCCGTGTTCCGGGGAGGGAAGCTGAATCTCTCCTTTGGTTCCATACTCCTCGACCTGCGCCGCACGAGGCTGGAGGAGCGAATCACTTACCTCAACGTGGACGCGTCGTTCGGCGGGATAGATATATTTGTCCCTTCGCATTGGGACGTGAAGGTCGACGTGAACAATACGTTGGGCGGCGTGGACGATAAGCGGACGCTCTCTCCCGATCCCGACCGCGAGCACCAGCTGGTTATCCGGGGCAACATTTCGTTCAGCGGCATTACCGTCAAGAGTTGATGACATGTTCGAACATCCCTTCACCCAATCCATGTTTGGCAGGGCGGCGGGCATCCTGCTCGTCCTTGCCGCCATCGGCACGCTGGGCGGATTGCTCGCGTTCTATACCCCGCTCTCCGTCTGGGTGGCGATGGGCGACGCCACGCTCTATATCGGCACGCTGACGGTGGCGGGCTACTACGGTTGGTACTTGCTTCCCCACATACGGGTGTGGCAAGCGCAGCTGGGCATCGCGTCGCTCACGCAATTGGTCTGTTTGGCCATCACCGAGGCGAGCATGGCGGCTTTGGGGTTGGAGCGTGCCGAGACGTTCTTCGCGGGTCTGCCGCTTCGGCTCCTGATCGGTGTGTTGGCATGGGCTATCCTGTTCCAATGGTATTGGCGGCTTGCCGCCAGGGAGGAGGAAGAGGTCGAAGGTCCGGCACTTCCCGGCGATACCTCGCTCCCCGTGCCGCAGGCTGAGATTCTCGACCGCATCTCGGTGAAGGAGGGCACACGCATTCACCTCATCTCCGTGGACGAGCTGCTATATATACAAGCCAGCGGAGATTATGCCACGCTCGTCACCGCCGAGGGGCAGTACGTCAAGGAGCAGACCATGAAGTACTTCGAGACGCACCTGCCGGCGGCTACGTTCGTGCGCATCCATCGGTCGTCCATCGTCAATGTCAACCATATCCTGCGGATAGAGCTGTTTGGCAAGGATTCGTACCGGGTACGCTTGCCCAACAACATCACGTTGCGGGCAAGCGTATCCGGATACCGCCTGCTGAAAGAACGGCTGGAACTATGAATTGGTGATTGGCGGAATGGCCCGTCAGCGGTGAGACGCGGCCTGTCAGCGGTAGAGACGCGGCACGCCGCGTCTCTACCGCTCAATCACGATTTTCTCGCCCGCTTCCGAGTGCGCGGCATACTCGGGTGAGTAGGCGCACTGCATCACGGCGAGGCCGGGCTGGTACGTTCCCTCGCGGGCCACGCGGTAGGCGTATTCCAGCACGTACACGCCTTTGGAGAGGTGGTCGAAGAAGAAGTTGGTCGAGGCGTCCTTGATGTCGACGTAATATCCCGTGCCGGCTCCCCAGCGATATCCCGAGAGGGCGTCGATGGGTTCGAAACAGGCGGCGCGGTCGTCCTTCAGCTGCACGAAGTCCATCGCCCTGTCGGGCTGTATGGTGAGGCGGGCAACGACCTTGTCGCCCACGCGCAACGTCGTGTTCCCGTCGACGGGGTGAAGTTGGGGTTTGCCCTCGACGAGGCGTTCCACGTAGAGGCTCTTCTTCACGTTGAGCGCCCCGCCCTGCCGCTCCACGTCGGCGATGGGCGTGAGGTACTCGGCGTAGACGGCTCCCCATGCGATGCCTTCGTCGCGCTTCTCCACGCTGAGGCCGCGGGCGTCGGTGACGTCCTTACGCTCGAAGGAGCGCTTGACGTACGCCAGTCCGGGGAGGGAGGAGGAGGCGGTGGTGGACAGCGTCTCGCCGCCGATGGTGATACGCGCGTCGCCTTGGCTGGCGAGCAGGTCGGTGCCGCGCATGAGCAGGGCGTAGGTGGCGTCGGCCGTCGACACGGGCGAGTCCCACCGCTGCGTCTGCTTGCGCTTGAGGAGCCAGAGCTTCATCTCCTCCACCACCTCGTCGTTGCCGCCCGCCATGGCGAGGGCCTCCATCACGTCGACTTGCGCCTGCAGCTGCCGGCCGTTCCATATGTAGGGATTCTCGTTGAAGGCGAACGACATGCCTTGCTCGTCGTTTCCGGTGAGGTGTTCCTTCAGGGAGGCGACGAAATCGTTGGCTTCGGCGGTCTTTCCTGCCTTCTGGAGCACGATGGCGGCCCTGGCCATCGCGCCCATGTCGCCCGAGGTGAGCAGCGCGGGCACCTTGGAGAGGAAATAGGCGTGGGCTTCGGCGTACGCGGCCGACGGCTTCTGTCCGGTGATGGCCGCGAGGTAGAGGTATCGCAGGGCGGGGTCGGAGAGGGTGGCCGATTCTCGGTCCTCTTTCCGGATGGCCTTGTACTCCTCCATCGCCTTGGCCTGCAGGTAGGCGTATCCCATGAGCGTCATCTGGTCGGGCTTCCCGTCGGTGAGGGCGGACAGCCGGGCGGCGAGTGTCACGACGTACGTGGTGACGTACCGGCTACCCGACATGCCCTTGTACCACGACCAGGATCCGTCGGCGTTCTGTAGTTCGTTGAGCTTGTTGGCGGCCGACACCACGTTGGCGGTGGCGGTGTTGGTGTCGAGGAGCGTGGCCACGCGCTCCATCTGCTGCCGCTCGGTTTGCGCGTCGAGCACCCATGGCGACTCGTTGAGTAGGATGTTCTTCACCTCCTGATTCTTCTCGAGGTCGCTCATAAAGGCTTCCTTCCCCCCGCCGTCGGGCTTCCTCTTCCAGCTTTCGATCACCGTCTTCAGGCGGGGTTGGCTCTCGACGATATGTGCGGCCAGGGTGTTGGCGTAGTAGGCGGCGGCCCAGCTGATGGCGTTGTCGTTGGAGGGCATGCTGATGGCTGGCAGGGCCTGCACGGCGTACCAGGCGGGATTGCCGGTGAACTCCACGGTGAGCTTGCGCCCGGTGGCGGTGGGGCTGTGTGAGTTGAATAGCTTGGCGAGGTCGAACTCCCGTTTCCGCTTGCCGCGTATGGGCAGGGGGATGGCTTCCACCATGCGCCGCTTGTCGCTCAGCACGGGCAGCACGTTCTGCTCCCCGTCGCTGAAGCTTCCGCCGTCGGCCACCATGCGGCAGCCGAGCAACTCGTATTTGTCGTCGGCGGTGAATGTGAAGCTCGTCCCGACGGTTTTCCCCGCCTCCACCGCGAAAGGTTTCCTTTGCGTGCTGACGACCTTCTCCGTCATCGGGTCGAACAGCGTCAGGGTAACGGTTCCCGACCGTTCCTCCCCGGTGAGGTTGGTGAGGGAGGCCGACACGGACGTCCGGTCGCCCACGCGGACGAAGCGCGGCAGGTTGGACGAGAGCATGAACTCCTTGCTCGTCGTCACCTCCTCGTCGATGGTTCCCATCAGCATTCCCTTGGTGTGCGCGTATCCCTGGAAGTTCCACCGCGTGAGGCTCTCGGGCATGGTGAAGGCCAGGGAGATCTCGCCCCGCTTGTCGGTACGCAGCTGCGGGTAGAAGAACGCCGTCTCGGAGAAATTGGAACGGACATTGGAGTGGGGGAGGGTGGAAGAGGACTCCTCGGAATGATCTGTGTCGGCCATCATGAAATCAGCACTACTGCGGGAGGAGGCGACTCCAGCCACCGCACCCTGTATCATTTCCGAGACACTACCGGTCAGAGACCTTTTTTTCTGGACAGCGTAACCCACTACAACCATTTCATTCAGCAGATCGGGTTCCTTCCATTCAAGGAGGAAGCGATCGTAGACCAACTGTGGCACTACGACCGTCTTTCTGTCCCATAAAGCACTGAAGTATTCCCAGCCGACGCGGTTGGATTGCCACCGGAAGTTAGGTAACAATCGGCTATAATGAAGCCCATAATTCCACACTTGGTCGTTGTCCCAGATCTCGTCCAGCGAGGCGTCGTACATCAACGCCAGCATTTCCGCGTCGGCGGGCTTTCCCTGCGGCGTGAGGATGGTCAGTCGCCACTCCTCTTTCTGTCTGGGGTGGAGCTTGTCGCGGAAGACGTTCCACTTCAGCGTGAGTTCTTTCTCGGGTATGCGTTTTTGCAGCTTCACCTCTTGTTGGCGGACCTCCCCGTTCTTCACGAAGCAGAAATTGAGCGTGAGACCGTCGCCATAAGTCTCTTTATAGGGATAGGAGAAGCGGACGACGCTGTCGGACAAGAAGAACGTTTTGTTTTCAAGCACTCGGTCCTTCGCGCATACGTTCATTAATATATAGGCATCCCGCTCGGAAGTACCGAAGCAGAATACGGCGGGGTGGGCATTGTCGAACTCCGTGTTCTCGGCGTAGTACCACACGGGCGAAGGCACGGGGGGGCGGTTGTCGTCGATGGAGAAGAGAACTACGTGCTTCTCGCCCTCCGTCTCCCGGCCTTCGGCATCCCTTGCCGACGCTTTCAAGAGGTAAGTGCCCGAGGATAGGCTTGTCCACGAGAGTTTTTGCTTGCTATTGGAGGCTATTGTTTCGGTGATGGCCGGCGAAGCTTCGGTCGCTCCCGTTTCCGTGTCTATTACCCTGTACAAGGAGCAGGTCACGTCTGTGGCTACTTTGTCACCATTGAGATTGCGCACGTCTATCCTTGTCTCGACAGGTTTGTCTTTGCGGATCTTGTCGGCGATTTCGGGTTCTATCACGAGCGATCTGTTGCCGGCCGTGAGCGATTTTGTGTTGGATTGCGTCTCGCCGGCGGCGTTCGTCACCACGGCTTCGACGGTGTAGCGATAGAAGACGAATTTCTCGTTCATCTCCTCCTCGGTGGCCTTGAGAAGGACGGGGATGGTGAACGCTCCGTCGATGTCGGTCATTACCGTGTCGGCGACGAGGGATTGGGATTCTATGCTTGTCCACCACCAGCGATACTTGGTGCGTTTCACCGTGTAGGCCACTTTGGTGTCGGCCAGCGGCACGCCACTGTATGCTTTCGCGTGCCCTTTCACCTGCACGTTGTCGCCCAGTTTATAGCCGGGCAAGGAATCTTCGAAGGCGACCTCGAACGTGGGGCGTTTGTAATCCTCCACACGGAAATTGTGCATGTTTTCTTCTCCCACAAGGATGCCGAAGTTGCCGTTCATGCAGACGGCGGGCAGGGCGAAGTCGGTCGTGAACGAGCCGAACTTGTTGGTGCTTATTCGTTTCCGCCCAATCTCTTGGTTGTTTGCGTCCGTCAGCAGCACCGTATAGGCTTTGTTGGGCACGGCGTTGGCCGTGTCCGGGAGTTGCTTGGCTACGATGACTTTCACGTAGACAGTCTGCCCGGGTCGATAGATGGTGCGGTCGGTGATGATGGTGACCTGTTCCTCTTCCTCGCTGTCGGAATTGTACACGCCGTATCTCCCGTTGTAGATGCGTTCCCTCGACATGGCCAGATCTTCCCCTTTCGTGGCCTTTACGTAGTCGTATTGCTCTTTCCAGGGGAAGACGACTTTGCCGTTGGCGTCCGTGGTGAAGCGGTCTAAGCTCCGCTTGTTCTCATTGTAGAGTGTGACGGTAGCCCCCGGGATGGGATGTCCGCTTCGCGCGTCGAGTGTCACGACCTGGCATTTGTTGTCGGGCAAGGCACTGTTCAGCACCTTGAAGCGGGTGACGATGAGTTCCTTCTCGTTCTTCTCCCCGTTTGTCGGCGTGTCGGGGACGACGCGCACCGAGTAGGCACCCACGTCGGGCACCCGGAAGGTGAAGGTGGTGTCGGTCTCTCTATAGTCGGCGGGTGGCTGGAGCTTGTAGTATTGCTCGCGTGCCAATGTTCCTTTCTTCGCACCATCCTTCGGATAGAGCTGGAACTTGAAGCCCGTCAGGTTGTCGTGGCTTACCTCGATTTTTATCTCTTCTCCCGGGTAAGCCGTTTCGGGCGTTCTAAGGGAGAGGATGGGAGCCAGTATCGTCTCCCGTATATTCCGGAGCGCGGCGACGCGGGGATAGTGGGGGTAGCGCTTGATGGCCTCCTCGCTGATTTGCAGGGCGGAGGGATATTCCCATTCGTCGTAGGCGTAGCTGGCCAGCTCGATCTCTACCTCCGCGCAGAGTTCCTCGCCGGCGAACTCCTGCCTGAGCTTGTTGAGGGCGGCGATATAGGGATTCTGCGACAGGCCGATGCGTCCGCCCGTGGCTCGGACGGGACGAGGCACGCGTCCGCTCTCACGCCATTTCCAATTCAGGTAGTTCAGCGAGGTGAGCAGGTATCCTTCCTTCAGTCCGGCGTGTTGGTAGGTGGATATCATCTGTTGGTAGATCTCCTCGATGAGAAGCTGGACGGAGGATTCGCTGTCGATGTCTTGTTCGTCGAGGTTCTCTATCTGTTTCAGGGCATCGACGCTTCGGGAGGCCAACAAATGATACATGTCGTGGTGGTAATATTTGCTCGCTTCGCCCTGCGCCACGAAGGGTGCGTATGTTTTCGAGGATGTCTGGAGCAGCAGTGTCCGTTCCGACAATGCCTGGCGGGCGTGCGCCTTTACCGTGTCGACGAACGTCTTGGCTGTCCACTCCCGTATGTCGGCAGGAGGAGTTTCTCCTATAATTGGCTTTCGTCTGCGGAGTCCCCATCTGTTATTCTTGGCGTAATCCGCATAGATTTCGGCCATTAGCGAGTGGAGGATGGCCTTGTCCATTGGCTTGGAGGCCTCCGACGCCCACCGTTCCAGTCCGTTGAGGTCGACGTAGAGGCTGTCGTCGGGCGCGATACGTTTGTGGGAATCCATATTTCTCACGTACGCTTTCAGCATCTGCGGGGAATTGCGCTCGCGTTCCCCTTTCCGGAAGATCTGGTCGGTGAGTTTCGCTACCGTTTGGGGCAGGTTTTTCTCTTCCGCCTGTTCCACTTGTTTCCACAAGCTCTCATAACTCTGCGCTTTCATTGTTGTTGGAATGATGCTCAGACATAGCAAGACCATGATTCCTATCTGCCGTATCCTCATAAACCTTCTTATTAGGCGTTTATAAAATAGTTATCAGCAAAGAAAGGAAATAAAGTTGAGAATCAGTTGATTCTATGTCATAAATATATTGAAAGCGGGCTTAATTTCTCGGAGCAAGCCCGCGCAGGCATCCTCCAGCAGGTCGATCACGTGCTCGAATCCCTCGGCTCCTCCGTAGTAAGGGTCGGGGACGTGCGTGTCGGCATGGCGCGTGCAATACTCCGTCATGCGGCGTATCTTCGCCCACTCCTCGGGTGAGGGGGCACGCTCCCGCAGGTCGTCGATGTTGCGGTCGTCCATGCCCACGATGAGGTCGAAGCGATAGAAATCCTCCGTCCGTACGGGACGCGAGCGGTGCGTCAGGTGATACCCGCGCCGTGCGGCGTGCGCGCGCATCCGGCTATCGGGCATCTCTCCTTGGTGATAGGCGATGATGCCGGCCGAGTCGATCCGGATCTCGCTCTCCAGCCCCGCCTGCTTGACGAGGCGGAGCATCACGGCCTCCGCCATGGGGCTGCGGCAGATGTTGCCGAGGCAGACAAATAGAATGTTCGTCATATCTACGTGTTAGTCTTGCGCTTTAGCCTATCCTCCAGATGGCTTTAGCCTTTTCCGCCAGCTTCCGCTGACGATTCGTTATCGTATTCTCGTCCCATCTTTCGCTGTAATGCTCGCTTATCCGTTGTGTCATTTGGGAATTTGACAGGCTGTACACCTTCAACTTCTTCAAGTAGCTCTTGTTTCCGGCTTCCTTGTTCAATCGTTTCTCCAGCAGGCACATATTCCCCAACCGCGATGAGAGGCGATCGACCTTCTCGTCCTCCATGTCCCATTCATCTTCATCTGGCGATTGGGGCATGATGTGCTCAATGCTGTAACTTTCGTCGTCAAGGCTGATGGAATTGCCTCCCATAAAGCGTTCGATCTCTCCCAGGATATAGCGAACGACTTTACCGCTCTTGGAGTTTATGTCGAAGTTCTTTATGCTGAACGCCGCCACGAACTCCCTGTCGTCTATATACACGTTCTTCATCAGTCCGCTGTCATACGACTTGTTCGTCGTGATGTATAGGGCGGCATCGTTGTAGGTTCGCTCAATTTCGTTCGGATTCAGTCCGCAAATGACACTATATCTAAAAGAGAGCACGATCGTCTCTTTGAGCACTTGCTTGAAGTCGCGATTCGGCAGGCTCTTATTGGCCGTCATGAGCAAGGAATAAGGCTGCCGCAGATTGAACAGCTTCAATAGGCGGATGTAGTGCGTAATTTCCGTATCGTTTTCCCAATAATCACTCGTGGGGTCGCGCAACGCGATGAATACTTGGCTGTAGTCGAGCAGGTCGTCCATCAGCCTGAACACCTGCTCGGGTTGTGTGATAGATGTCCGTACGGTCTTGAAAAGCTCGTTGCTTCTCACCGTTTTGTTTTTCGAGTTCCAGTAGTATCGGAGGTATTCGGGCAACTTCTCTATTCCGAGATTGTTGTTCAAGGTGGTCCATTTCCCTTCCAACGTCTCGATCCAGCTCGGATGGTTGCTCCTGTCGGCGACCAACGAGAAGAGATAGTTCTTTATCAGGTCGGACGAGGACAATTGCACGCCGCGTGCGTTCAGCGTCTCGAACACCCGGAAAGCGTTCGTCTCGTCGTTCACCGTAATGACCGTAAAGAAGAGGTTGTTCACCACTTCCTTGATGAAGCCCGCGTATTCCTCGCCTGAGGAGAATTTCCCTTTCAGCGCGTTCTCATACCATTCAAAGCATCGCCGCATCAGTTTCTCGGTTGCCGAGATGTGTGTCCTCTTCAGATCACCCAGCTTCACGATATAGTCTTTATAATATCCGTCATTGTTACGATTCAGTACCAGGATGTTGTCGTATTCCAAGGTGACGGGGTCGACATGCCCGATGTAGGTCTCTATCAACGTCTTTCCGCGTTGTTCGTTCTTCTCGGGGTCGATACCTTTTCCAGCCAGCTCTTTCACGGCTTTGATGGCGGCGAGCACGATCATGGTGATGGTGGTGAATCGCTGCTGGCCATCAATGATCATGAAGTTTTCGTTATCGGATGTCTGGAGCACGAGGTAGCCCATGTAGTGGTCGCCATCTTTTTCCTGCAGCATCCGTTCGATGTCTTGCCACAAATCTTCCCATTGCTCGGTATCCCACGAATAATCTCGCTGAAACTTCGGAACCGTGTACTTCTTACCGCTCCTTATCAATGACCCGAAGTCATCGGTCGTTGTATTTTCAATACCTTTCATAAATGTATAGCGTATGATAGCAAGTTGTTATTGCGGGACAAAAATAGCATTAAAAAGAGAAACCGCCAGCTTTTCACAATGAATTTAGCGCGTCCTCCGCCTTTTTCACCATCGCCGCCGCCGAGGTTTCGGGCAGGGCACCCAGCTTGAAGGGGGCGAGCAGCGTGTCGAGTTTTCGCAGTCCGGCGTTGTTGCCTTTGTCGGTAAATTCTTGTCGGAGGATGCGTATCTTCTCGTGCGCCTGAATGCCTTCGATCAGTCGTTCGAAGCGGATGCTGCTGCGTGCGTCGGGGTAGACGAGGTAGGTGTCGCCGGCCGCCCACGCGCGGAAGCGGGAGTCGAGCAGCGGACGGGCGGGCCAGCTGTTGTATGCCCAGCGTAGGTATCCGTCGAGGTGGGCTTTGGCGGAGTAGAAGCTGATCCAGGTCGCTTCGGCGGGATCAGAGAAGGTGAAGGTGTTGGGATGCGCCTCGGTGCAGCAGGTGTAGTAGGTGGTGGGCTTACGCTCGGCGGCACGGCGCAGGCGCACCTCTTCGGGAAACTCCTGCCCGATGGCGATGCAGTAGTCGTAAAGCTCGGCCTCTATCTCGGCGTGGTAGTTGCCGGCCATGGATACCTTGAAGTCGGGGTCGGCCTTGCGGATCACCTTCAACGTCTTTCGCATCACCTCCATGGGGCGCTCGTCCATGGCGATGGTGGTGATGTCGAACCATCCCTTGGCCTTGAGGTGACGGGCGAAGTCGGTGAGCATGGCCGTCCACATCTCTTCGTAGGCCGGTTCGCCCGGTTCGGTCTTCGTCTCCTTCAGCGTGTTGGTGGCCTGGTCGTAGTACTGGAACGAGAGTTTCCAGGGCACCATGGAGTAGCAGTTGATTTGTCCCGTGATGCCCATGCCGCGCATGAACTCCACCCAGCGGTCGAAGATGGTGTAGTCGAACGCCCAGCTACCATCGGCGCGCTTCATCCACGTCACCATGCTGCCAAACGGATCTTCCGTCTGTCCGTCCCACGGGCGGTTGATGATGGTGGCGGTGATGACTTTCTGCCCCGCGTCGGCCAGCATTCGCGTCAGTGGGCGCATGGCTTCCAGATGCTCGTCGCTCCAGAGGGGAAGGTTGTTGTAGCGGGCTACGGCGTAAGGATTCTGCCAGAGATCCAGATGATACGCCCATTCCGAAGGAGCGGGAAGCAGGCGGGGCAATACATTGACGGACAGCTCCAGTTTTTGTATCTTCAGGCTACCGTCCTTGATGGTGAGCACGCCCTTATAGGTGCCCGGCATGGCGTCGTGCGGGATGCGGCATTCCACCCAGAGCGGGCGCACGCTGCGTGCGGGGACAGGCATCGACGCCAGCCGCGTGTCGATGGCGTCGGCCACCAGCAGCGAGTCGAAGTCGGCCGGCTTGCGGTATCCGCATCCTCCCCGTCCATCCTTATTCAGCTCGTCGGTCATGACGTAGCGTACGAATCCGGCGGTGAGGCTTTCGGGGGGGAGTAAGTTGCCTTTCGGACCTTTAAATTCGGAGAAAACGACGTTCAGCGCCTCCAGCTCCACGCCTGTCCAGACGACGGCTTGCGCGTGCACGCGTTCGCCCCGCCAACCGGTGAGCGTACGGGCGTTTTGTTGCTTGAGCCGGGGAACGGCGTGCCGTGCGTAGCGCACGTCGGTACTCCCCCACGAGGCGTGGGCGGCGGATATCGCCGTCCACGCCGACGCTGAGGAACTTGCTGCCGGGTCGGGCAGCTCTTGGTAAGTATTCGTTTGGGCAAAGAGATAGCTTGCGCCCATCAGTAAGGATAGAACCGTGATAGTGAATCGTTTCGTCATTTGTACGTGAAATTAGTTAATAGGGCACAAATATACGAAACAATAGAGCCTTGCGCAAGCCTCCGCCCGAAAGGATTTAGAATTTGAAGCCGACGTTGATGCTAAAGTTCATGTTCCGGACCGCTTCATTCCCGTCTCCGTAGAATTTTGTCAGCCCGAATCCGCCGTTGAGGCCGACGAAGAAGAGGCTGAACTCGTAGTCGATTCCCAGGCCAAGGCCGAGTTCGAACCGGTTGGCGCCCGCATAGTCCCAGGTTTCCCCATTCGCCTCGAAATTGTAATGCTTGAATGCGTTGGCCGAGAGGTTGATGCCATCGTAAACGTCGAGTATCAGCTTGCCACTGAGAGCATAAGCGAGGTATGGCCCGGCTTTCAGCACGATGTTCCTGTTCTCGGCCACCGGCAGGCGGAATGCCGCCATCACGGGCAGCTCGAGGTACTTGAGGGAAACCCTGGCGTCCGCATTTTCGGCTTTCACGCCTTTCGTGGTGTACATCAACGAAGGTTGCAGCGAGAATAATTGGGTGAACTGGTATTCCATACCCACCCCGAAATGGAATCCGAATTTAGGATTTGTCTGCTCCACGTCGCCCGTGAAGGAGCTAAGGTTCATGCCAATCTTGGCATTCCATGAAAGTTGCGCGTACGAGGCTGCCGAAGCGGCGACCAATGCGATTAGAATTAAGAATCTCTTCATGCGTAATAGTTTTATTGTTGTTGATAAAATGAAGTAATGTCGCGGCAAAGGTAACCACTTTTTTTAATTATCGCAAACAACTATTCCTTTTTTATTAAAGGTTCATCGCAAAAAAGATTTATCGCAAATATACTACCACGTCTTTCTTCGCACGTACGTGCGACGCTCCTGTTTCAGGATTGGGGAGCTATCGGAGCCGCGAAGGTTTCATGCGGTGCGCATAAAAGCTTCGCGGAGCGGCAATGTAATCCCGTTTTGCGCAGGGGAACTTCGCGAGGCGAATATGTAATCCCGTTTTGCGCGGGGAAACTTCGCGGGACAGAAATATCATCTCGTTTCGCTCAAGGGAACTTCGCGGGACAGAAATGTAATCCCGTTTCGCGCAGGGGAACTTCGCGAGGCGAATATGTAATCTCGTTTCGCTCCGGGGAACTTCGCGGCTCCGCGGTGGGCTTATACTCTTTTATTCTCAGTTTTTCAGTTTCCCAAGGTCCGCTCCCGACAGGTTCTGGAATATCTGCAGGCCAAATTCGGGGACGATGGCGAGCACATGGTCGAAGACGTCGGCCTGGATGCCTTCGTAGATGACCCAGTCCTTGTTGAGGGTGAAGAAATAGAGTTCGACGGGGATGCCCGTGGCGGTAGGTTGTAGCTGACGCACCATGCAGGTGAGGTCGTGGTTGACGGTGGGCAAGTTGTTGAGGTAGTTCACCAGATAGGCGCGAAACACGCCGAGGTTGGTCTGCCGTCGTCCGTTCACCAGCTCGGAGTTGTCGACGTGGTGTCCTTCGTTGAAGGCGGTGATGGTTTTCTCGGTGCTGTCCACGTAGTCGCTCAGGAGATGGATGCGGCGGAACTTGGCGAGCATCTCGGGGGTGCAGAAGTGTACGCTGTTCATATCGATGTTGATGGATCGCTTCACGCGTCGTCCGGGTGAGTCCTGCATCCCTTGCCAGTTCTGGAACGAGTCGCTCACGAGCATGTAGGGCGGTATGGTGACGATGGTGTTGTCGAAGTTCTGTACCTTTACGGTGTTGAGCGACACCTCGATCACGGTTCCGTCGGCGCCGTACTTGGGCATGGTGATCCAGTCGCCTACCTTCAGCATATTGTTGGCGGTGAGCTGTATGCCCGACACCACGCCCATGATGCTATCCTTGAAGACCAACATCAGCACGGCGGCCGACGCGCCCAGTCCGGCGAGGAGCGCGCCCACCTGCTTGTCGAGCAGGATGCTGACCACGAGGATGATGCCGAGGCAGATGAGGATGACTTGCGCCGTCTGGAACAATCCTTTCAGGGGCTTGTCCTTGTATTTCTCCTTGGCGCTGTATACCAGGTGGATGGCCGAAAGGAGGCTGTTGATGAGCTGGATCACCACTACGGTGATGTAGATGAGGCATAGGCGGCGCAGCAGGTCGAGCAATCCCTGGTCGGCTGCGTCGGGGAAGGCCATGGGGATGGCCACGTAGATGATGACGGGCGCTACCAGCCGGCTGGCGCGCGCGATGACGCGTTCATTGAACACAATGTCGTCCCACGTGGCGCGGCTGCGCTTCACCAGCTTGGAGATGCCGCGCAGGATGATTTTCTCGCAGACGAGGTTGGCCAGCAACGCCACGATGACGATGATGAGTAGGATGACGAAATTGTCGATGATGTCGGCCCACTGGGCGCTCATACCCATTGCCAGCAACGCGTCGTGGATGTTGCCGATCAGGGTGTCGTAACCGTCTTTTAAAAAGTCATTCATTTCTTAATGTTTAAATCTCAATTTTTAGTTTCCTTCAGTCTCTCCACGTCTCTCCGCATCCATTGGTATTGCTCGAGTCGTTTGTAGGCGATGTTCTTTCTCAGCATGATCTCCACGTTCACCTGGCTGTTTTGGTAGCTGGTCAGCTCGTTTCGGAATTGCTCGTTGTGCTCGGCCAGGCGTTTGATTTCGGTCTCTCGCTCGCGTCTCAGCACGGTGCATACGGGCGTGACGACCTTCATCACCACATTGTCCATCACGTGGTGTCCCTGCATGTAGAGGTAAGTGTTGTCGGGGGTCAGTCCCAATGTCTTCAGCTCTTCGGCCAGCGGGCCGATCTCGTCTTCCATCCGGGGGAACTGTCTCCGCAGGCCGGCCAGCTTGTGTTCCACCCGTTGCCGCATGGCGTCGAGGCATCGTTGCGGATGGCGTATGTCCACCGTGTGCAGGGCGGTGCAGGCGTTGCATTCGTGCATGGGGAAGGTGTCGGTGTCGCGCTTTCGGTAGAAGCAGATGTTCCACAGGAAGAGGGGGTAGGCGATGTGCGAGTAGGTGGCCAGAAAGCGCTCGAAGTCGAAGATGGGCCGGTCGTTGAGCGTGGCTTGCACGCATACTTCGTGGAGGCTTTCGGCGAAGCATTGGTAATTCTCGATGGCGTAGGTGTAGGTCTGGAAGATGTAGGGGTTGCGGTTGAGCTTGCGCGAGACGGCCGTGCCTCCTTGCAGCAGGAAGTCGTAGTCGCTGTCCACGCAGGCGATGAGGCTGCGTCCCAGCTCGGCGGTGTTGAGGGTGTTCATCAGCACCATCTTCTTTCCCTTGGAGAGGCTCTTCGACGAGGGCAACATCACCTGGAAGTAACGTTCGTCGTCCTCGAATTCCTCGAGCAACGCCCGCCAGAAGGCGACGTCATCGTAACTTTCCACGTATGCGATGACGCGACGGCGCGTTTTGCGCGGATATAGCTTTCGTGCGGCGTCGAAGTAACTGGAGGTGAGATTGCCCTTGAGCGAATGAGACACGTTTCTTCAGTGATTAGTGATTAGTGACGGGAGTGGTGATGTCGGTGACTTCGGTCACGGCGTCGAGCCATCCTTCCATGATGACGGCGGGGGAATGGGTGGAGAGGATGACTTGCGCCTGCGGATTGATCTCGCGTATCAGCCCGATGAGTTTCTGCTGCCACTCGATATGGAGCGACGCCTCGGGTTCGTCCATGAAGAGGACGCGGTGCTGTCCGTCCTGCACGAGGACAGTGAGCAGGATGAGGAGCATCTGCTTCTCGCCCGAGGAGAGCTGGTAGGGGAACAACGTCTCGCCATCCTGCACGAATGCGATATCGTTGCGACGGCGGTCGATGGTCTTGTGGGTGTAGCCGAACAGCTCGTCTATCCGGTCCTGGAACAGACGCTTGGGTTCGGCGAGCGACTGTGCCCGTTCGCGTTCGTCGGCCGAAGGCGAGGAGAGCATCTCGATCATGCGGTTGCCGATGTTGACTTGGTAGTCGAGGTATCGGCGTCCGAGTAGGTAGAGCTGCCAGTCGAGTTCGGACTTCACGTTCTTGTCGGCCATGCTGGCGGTGAACTCGCCCATGATGAGTGGACGGTCGTAGCTGCGTATCACGTCGTAGGGGATGTATGTGGCGTCGGGGCGGTCAAAGTAGACGCGCACGCCGGCCCTGTCGTTCCTCGCTTCGCCCGATTGCTGTTCGAGGAAGCCCACCGATCGGTTCAGGATGGTGGTTTTCCCTACGCCGTTGATGCCCGAGAGAATGTTGACGTCGGGGCGCAGGTCCCAGGCGATGTGGTACCGGTCCCACAGGTTGTCGATCTCGATGCGCCGGATGTAGTTGGCGGGTTGTTCCATTGCTTTCCTAATTGCTGTTTCTTTCTTCCGTGTCGCGAATGTACGCTAAATGGCGGATAAACGCGTCTTAAAATGTTATAAAAAGGAGATTCGATGTCGCGGGCAGGGCTATGGCTTATCGGTCTTCGCGTCCGTTTTCTTGCCGCTCTGGAAAAACTCATCCACTTTCTTCTTGTCCCGGAGGTTCTTGAGCCAAGCCTCGGCCGCATTGTAGTAATTGGTGTCGCTCAGGGTGGGGTCCCCGTTTTCGTCTACGCTCGGCGCCTCGTCGACGTTGGTTGCCGTCTTGGGTCGTGTCTTGAGGAAAGCCTCGAAGTATCGCTCGGCGTTCGTCTTGTCGCCCAGACCGTAGTAATAAATATGTGCCATGGTGTAGAGTGAGCGGTGGTTCTGCTTGTCGTACTTCTCATAGCGCTCGCGAACGGTCGCTATTTGCTCCTTGTACATGTGAGCCAGTTTGTAGCAGTCGACCAGGCCGGTGAGCAATCGGGTCATGACGCTGTCCGCGGGGGTGCTGAGGTCGACGGCTTTCCGCAGGTATTCCACGCCTTCCTTTTTCCACGAAGTCTTGCTGCAGGCCCGTCCAAGGTAATAGAGCAGGTCCACGTTCTCGGGGGCGTAGCGCAGGGCCTCGCTCAAGTATTCCTGTGCCTTGTAGAATCGTTCTGTGGCGTAATAGCTGACGCCGAGGTAATAGTTCGTGGCGAAGGTGCTGTCGCCTTGGTTCACGAGGTATTCGTAGCGTTTGATGGCGGTGGGGTAATCCTGCTTCATGCAGTAGGCCTGCGCGTTCTGCTGGTTGACGGTGTAGTTGGTCGAATCTATCTGGCGGTACTTCTCGGTCGCTTTTATCGCTTCGTCGTATTGTCTGATGGAGATGTTCAAGGCTCCCAGCTTGGCGGGGGCGAGGTAGTCGGACGGATATTTCGCCTGGATGTTGTGATAGCAGTCTATGGCGTTTTGTATGGCGTTCAGGCCTTCGAGGCTTTGTGCCTGCAGGCGCAGGGCGATGAGGGAGCTGTCGGACTGGGTGAGGAGAGTGCTCTCGACCAGGGCTTTCTGATAGTCTTGGATGGCAAGTAGCGACCTGATGTTTTGTATGCGGGCGTATTTGTTGTGGGGAGCCAGTTCGAGCGCTTTCTGGTAGTACTGGAGGGCTTGTTTGTACTTGGCCAGCGTACGTTGGCAGTCGGCCGCCTCGATCCAGGCGCGGACATTGGTGCTGTCGTTGCCGAGAAGTTCTTCGTAGACCTCCAGCGCTTCGCTGTTGAGGTTCAGTCCGCGTAGCGCCTTGGCTTTCTGGAACAGGAGGGGAACGGTAGTGGGTTGCTGCCGCGCGATGAGGGCGAGGGCCGTCTCGTAGTCGTAGTTGTCCATGGCGTTGCCTATGGAGTCGTTCTGTTGAGCCGACAAGCTGGTTGTGGCCAGAAGGATGAATAGTACAATAGGTATGCGTTTCATATTTATCATGGGGGTGTGTTGGTATGAGAAAAAAATAGGCACGGATCGCATGGATTCCCGCAGGCTCGCCGCGGCGAGGCCGCGGGCGAACGGCGTGCGATCCGTGCCTAAGCTATGGTGTTACACCAGGAATCCCAGCAGGATACCGGCGGCCACGGCCGAGCCGATGACACCAGCGACGTTGGGACCCATGGCGTGCATCAGCAGGTAGTTGGTGGGGTCGTATTCCAGACCTACCACTTGCGAGATGCGGGCCGAATCGGGAACGGCGGACACGCCGGCGTTGCCGATGAGCGGGTTGATCTTGTTGCCTTTCTTCAGGAAGAGGTTGAACAGCTTCACGAAGAGCACGCCCGAGGCGGTGGCGATGACAAACGAGAAGGCTCCCAGGCCGAAGATTTTTAGCGAATCCCACGTGAGGAATTCCGACGCCTGCGTGGAGGCACCCACCGTGACGCCCAGCAAGATGGTGATGACGTCGATGAGCGGACCGCTGGCCGTGTTGGCCAGACGACGCGTCACGCCGCTCTCCTTGAGGATGTTGCCAAAGAACAACATACCCAGCAGGGGTAGGCCCGACGGTACCAGGAACGTGGTGAGCAGCAGGCCGATGATGGGGAATATCACCTTCTCGGTGTGCGACACGGCGCGCGGCGGCTTCATGCGGATGAGGCGCTCGCTCTTCGTGGTGAAGGCGCGCATGATGGGCGGCTGTATCACCGGCACGAGCGCCATGTACGAATAGGCCGACACGGCAATGGCTCCCATCAGGTTAGGCGCCAGCTTCGACGAGAGGAAGATGGCCGTAGGTCCGTCGGCACCACCGATGATGCCGATGGCGCCAGCCTGTTGCGGGTCGAATCCGATCAAGAGGGCGATCATGTAGGCGCCGAAGATACCAAACTGCGCCGCCGCTCCGATGAGCAACAGCTTAGGATTGGAGATCAGCGCCGAGAAGTCCGTCATGGCGCCGATGCCAAGGAAGATGAGCGGCGGGTACCAGCCCGAGGTCACTCCTTGGTACAGGATGTTGAGCACCGAGCCTTCCTCGTAAATGCCCACCTTCAGTCCGGCGTCCATGTTGAAGGGGATGTTACCGATGAGCATACCGAACCCGATAGGGATCAGCAGCATCGGCTCAAACTCCTTGGCCACGGCCAAGTAGATGAAGAACAAGCCCACGAGGATCATGACGAGATGCCCGCCCGTGGCGTTGGCGAATCCCGTATAGTTCCAGAAGTCGGCTAAGTTATCTATTAAGAAATTGATAAAGTTCATAGTTCCTGTTATTCGATGATTACGAGGTCGGTACCTTCAAGGACGGAATCGCCCTTGTCCACGTTGATGGCGCTGATGACGCCGTCCTTGTCGGCGTTGATGTTGTTCTCCATCTTCATGGCCTCGAGGATGATGACGGTCTGCCCGCGTTTCACGGCGTCGCCCACCTTCACCTTGATGTCGAGCACCACGCCCGGCAGGGGCGACTTCACGCCCGACTTGCTGGTCTTCACCGCCGGCTTCGTCACCGTTGTGGTAGGTGCCGCCGGCGAGTTGGGGAGGGGACGCACGATGGGTTTGGCGGAGGCCTTCGGCTTCTCTTCCATCTCCACCTTGTAGCGCGTGCCGTTCACTTCTACCGACGCGATGTTGTCGTCGATGTCTCCAATGGTCACTCTGTACAGGTTACCGTTGATCTTATACTTATATTTCTTTTCTTTCATCGTTGTACGTATTAATAATGGATTGACTTACTTGTGATGCTCCGGAGCGTGGTTGAGCGTGTAGATCTTCGAACTCCAGGGCGAGTAGGTACGCTGTACGCGACGGATGGTGAGGACGGTATCCTCCACGTCGTGCACCTCGTTCTGCGCCTCGTGCAAGGCCATGGCGATGGCGGCGTACACGTCGCCCGGGGCTTGTGTCAGCTCCTTGGCTTCCTGCTTGTCGACGCCCTTGGCCTTCATGGCGTTGCGCTTGCTCAGGCTCGTGGCTGTCTTGCCCACCACCTTGAACGCTATAAAAAGCAGGATTAGTCCCGCGAACACCACGCTCATGGCCGATATGGCCATGCCGATGCCCGCCGAGTCGTGCTCCTCGAAGTTCTCCATCTTGGCGTTGTTATTGAGCGTCTTGTTGTTGGTGCTCGGCGTTACGTACTTGTCGTCGCTTCCGCCTTTCACTTCCCACTCGTTGGCTCCGTCGCTCACCCTGGCCCACGACTGGTCGCTGCCCAGCGCTCCGGCTGGCACGGTGACCTGGTCGAGCAGTTTCCTTCCCGAGTCGTACAAGCCGATCCAGTTGCTTCCTTGCAGGTTGAGTTTAAAATCCGTATGGAACGTGCCGCGGTTGGGCATGCCGTCGGCCCAGAAGAGGGTGTGCTGACGGGGAGGTATTACGGTGAGCACGTCTCCTTTGGGGATGAAGTACTCGATGGTATCGCCCGGCTGGCTGCTCACCCTGAGGCGGCAAGCGGACAGGTTGGCGCTACCGTACGATTTGTTGAATATCTCAATCCACGCGCTGTGCATGCCGTAGTCGTCCTGGTAGCTCGTCTGGTTGTCTACCATGACTTCGTTGAGCAGCAGCTTGGTGTTCGACCCTTGCTCTCGGCAAGAGCTGAGCGCCACGGCCAGCAGCAGGGAGAGGAATATTCCTATCTTAGTCTTAACGATATTCATTATACCTTATTTATATATGGTTTACAATGGAATATTCCCGTGCTTCTTGGCAGGGTTGACCAGCTTCTTGGTTTGCAGCTGTTGCAGGGCGCGGATGATGCGGAAGCGGGTGTTGCGCGGCTCTATCACGTCGTCGATGTATCCGTACTTGGCGGCGTTGTAGGGGTTGGCGAAGAGTTTGGTGTACTCGGCTTCCTTCTCGGCCAGGTAGGCTGCGGGGTCGGCCTGGTCTTTCGCCTCGCGGGCGTAGAGCACCTCCACGGCGCCCGCTCCGCCCATCACGGCGATCTCGGCGGTGGGCCAAGCGTAGTTCATGTCGCCGCGCAGCTGCTTGCAGCTCATCACGATGTGCGATCCGCCGTACGACTTACGCAGCGTGATGGTGACCTTGGGCACGGTGGCTTCGCCGTAGGCGTAGAGCAGCTTCGCTCCGTGCAGGATGACGCCGTTGTACTCCTGTCCCGTTCCGGGGAGGAAGCCCGGCACGTCGACCAGCGATACGATGGGGATGTTGAATGCGTCGCAGAAGCGCACGAAGCGCGCCCCCTTGCGAGAGGCGTTGCTGTCGAGCACGCCGGCCAGGAACTTGGGCTGGTTGGCCACCACGCCTACCGACTGTCCGTTGAAGCGGGCGAAACCGATGATGATGTTCTTGGCGTAGTGCGGCTGTACCTCGAGGAACTCGCCGTTGTCCACGATGGCGGCGATGACTTCGTACATGTCGTACGGTTTGTTGGGACTGTCGGGGATAATGTCGTTCAGCGAATCCTCCAGTCGGTCGATGGGATCGGTGCACTCGATGAGCGGCGCCTCTTCCAGGTTGTTCTGCGGGATGTAGCCCAGCAGCCTGCGGACAAGTGCCAAGCCCTCTTCCTCGGTCTGCGCGGTGAAGTGCGTCACGCCGCTCTTGGTGGAGTGCACGCTGGCGCCTCCGAGGTCTTCTTGCGACACGTCCTCGCCCGTTACGGTCTTCACCACCTTCGGGCCGGTGAGGAACATGTAGGAGGTGCCTTCCATCATCAGCGTGAAGTCGGTCAGCGCGGGCGAGTAGACGGCGCCGCCGGCGCAGGGACCGAAGATGCCCGAGATCTGCGGGATGACCCCCGACGCGGAGATGTTGCGCTGGAATATCTCGGCGTATCCGGCCAGGGCGTTGATACCCTCCTGGATGCGCGCGCCGCCTGAGTCGTTGATGCCGATGACGGGCGCGCCCATCTTCATGGCCTGGTCCATAATTTTGCATATCTTTTGCGACATGGTTTCCGACAGCGAGCCTGCCGATACCGTGAAGTCCTGCGCAAAGACGTACACCAGGCGTCCGTCGATGGTGCCACATCCGGTCACCACGCCGTCGCCGGGATAGTGTTTCTTGTCCATGCCAAAATTGGTGCAACGGTGCTCCACGAACATGTCCATCTCTTCGAAGCTGCCTTCGTCGAGCAGCATGGCCAGTCGT
The DNA here is from genome assembly GCA_031261785.1 of Mediterranea sp. (in: CFB group bacteria). Classification (GTDB taxonomy): domain Bacteria; phylum Bacteroidota; class Bacteroidia; order Bacteroidales; family Bacteroidaceae; genus Bacteroides. The sequence continues at coordinate 1,091 of JAISIZ010000129.1, read as the reverse complement.
TCGCGAGCCGTATATTTACCTTTCGCATGTTGTTTTTCGATAGCTTTCTCGCCACCGCCCAAGCGTGCGGCCGCACGGCGGTCTATCAGCTCTTGGATCTTTTCAAGTTGATTGCTCATGAGTACTTGTATTTATTGTTAAGTTCACTTTTCCCGGTTTAGTGCTCGCAAAGCTCGGTCAGCACACCCATGGTGGACTTGGGGTGAAGGAAGGCGATGCTCAGTCCTTCGGCTCCCTTGCGGGGTGCCTTGTCGATGACGCGCAGCCCTTGGCTTTCCACTTCGGCCAATGCGTTGGCCACTCCATCTTCCACGGCGAATGCCACGTGCTGTACGCCTTCGCCCTTGTTCTCGATGAATTTGGCAATGGTACTCTCGGGGCAGGTCGGCTCCAGCAGCTCGATCTTCGTTTCGCCTACTTTCAGAAAGGCTGTACGCACCTTCTGGTCTTCTACCGTCTCGATGTTGTAGCATTTCAACCCTAACACATTTTCATAATAAGGGAGGGCGGCCTCAATACTCTTTACGGCTATACCCAAATGCTCAATGTGAGAAATCTTCATAACTTTACTATTTATATTTAGCTTTAATAATTGTTTCACCTTTTTCTAAAAACGCACAAAGTAAGACATTTCCAAGGTAATAAGGAAATTTTTCCGCATTTAAATCGTGTTAATTAGCCGTTATTTCGGTTTGTGACGGTTTTGGTTATCCTCGGCACACCCTCATGCCACCCGCATGAGAGGTTATCGGGTTCGCGAAGCGCTCATGCTATCCGCATGGAGGGTTTGCGGTCTGAAAATGTCACAAGCGGTTTCGTGTGGACAAATAATCCCGGGATTATGTCACCCGACTTCGTCAATGCGCCGTCCATTTTTTCTCATCCCTCGAAGAGGCGTCATGCAGGGTCCTATCTCGGAGACGCGAAAGCTTTATGCAAATCCGCATGAGACGAAAAGCCCGGGCTTTTTTTTCCATTCCCGAAGATTGATTACAAAAGCTCGGGCTTTTTTCTCCATTCCCGAAGATTGATTACAAAAGCCCGGGCTTTTTTCTCCATTCCCGAAATCTGATTACAAAAGCTCGGGCTTT
>JAISIZ010000011.1 GCA_031261785.1 Mediterranea sp. (in: CFB group bacteria) | reverse complement strand
ACGAGGTCGGCTCGGCCCTTGGCTGTCTGCCGCTCCATGCGCGAGCGTTCGCCCATGAGGGTGAAGAGCATGTAGAGCGCCGTCTGGTAGTAGTTCTCCGACTTCTCTTCCTGGCCGTAGGGGATGTCGGCGAGGAAGGCTTGCAGGCGGGTCATGAAGGCATCCACGTCGCCTTGGTAGAGGTCGCGCAGGAATACTTCCGACTTGAACTGCTGGTCGTCTCCCTTGGGGAGATAGAGCGGGAGCAGGGCGTGGAGGAAGGCTATCCTGACCTCCTCGTTGGGGAATCCCAGCGTGTACAGGCCGATGGCCGGGTTATAGTCCTTGATGGTGAGGTATCCGCTCTGGTACATGAAGGGGATGAGGTTGTCCGAGTCCAGCCGATAGTCGGTGAAGTCGCTTTGTGAGGCGAAGATTTCGCTCTCCAGGTCAGGGACTCTCATGCCCTTCTCCTTGATGAGCTTGACTAAGAACGTGGGGGTACCGGTGCGGGACCAGTAATAGGCGTATTTCAGGTCGGCGAACGTATTCAGCACGCTGAAAGGATTGTAAACGCCTTCGGTATTCTCGCAAAAATGGTAGCCGTCGTACATTCGTCGCGTCTTCTCCAGGGTCTCCTCGTAGGTCGATCTTGTCTTCCCGGCCAAGGCGTGCAGCTCGGGCTGGAAGTTGGCGACAAGTTCCGTTCCCGTGATTCCGCAAATGCCAGCGTATCGCTCGCTCATGCTGATGTCGTGCGGCTGGTTCATGCCGCTGAACACGCCAGCCTGGCCGAACTTCGTCACTCCCGTGAAGAAAAGAAAACGGAGGTAGGGGTCGGCACTCTTCAGCACGCTGTAAAAGGCTTGTAGTTCGGGGCGTACCTGTTTGTTCAGCTCGGGATTGTCCATCGTGTCGAGCAGGGGTTTGTCGTACTCGTCGATGAGTACCACCACGCCCTTGCCCGTTTGCTTGTTGGCTCTCTGGATGAGGCCGAGCAGACGGTTGGCGGGAGTGTTTTCGCTTTCGTCTTTTTCCCACTGCTCCTCCAGTACTTTCAAGTTGGCGTTCAGCGCGGTCATGAACGTGTCCATACTCTTGTAAATACCCGCGTTCATGTCGAGATGGAACACGGGATATTCTTCCCATTCCGTCTCCAGTCTCTCTATGGCCAATTCCTTGAACAGCTCCCGCTTGCCGAGGAAATAGGCTTTCATAGTGGAGAGCAGCAGGCTCTTCCCGAACCGGCGGGGGCGGCCGAGGAAATAGGGTGAACTCGTCCGCGCCAGTTGGTAGATGTACGCCGTCTTGTCTACGTACACGCATCCGTCTTTGCGGAGTTTCTCGAAGTCTTGTATGCCGATAGGCAGTGGTCTGCTGTTCATCATATCGTTTGCTTTATGGGGTTATGCGCCACAAAGGTACGAATCTATTTTGTAAGGCGGATACATAATAGGATCTTTAGGCACGGAACGTGCGGATTTCACTGTTCATACGCTTTCCTTGCGGAAGTAAGGCGCTTAATCGGCTGATTATCATTGTGTCCTTGATGACGTGCGTCGCTTCGCGGATCGCATGGGGTGGTTTGTAGGGGATAGGCCGCGCGTGGGCGCCTCTCCCTCCGCCACGTTCATTATTCCCTCTTAATCGCTGCGAAGTCCCCGAAAACTCGTACATTCGCGAGCAAATAGTAATGTGATTATGATAAAAGCATTTAGGACCCTTGGCCGGTACTGCATGTTGATGGGCCGCACGTTTGCCCGTCCGGAGCGGATGCGCATGTTCATGCGGCAGTACTTCAAGGAGATAGAGCAGCTGGGGGTGAACTCCATCGGCATCGTGCTGCTGATCTCGTTCTTCATCGGGGCGGTGATCACCATACAGATCAAGCTGAACATCGAAAGCCCGTGGATGCCCCGCTGGACGGTGGGGTACGTCACCCGCGAGATTATGTTGCTGGAGTTCTCCTCTTCCATCATGTGCCTCATCCTGGCCGGCAAGGTAGGCTCGAACATCGCCTCCGAGCTGGGCACCATGCGGGTGACGCAGCAGATCGACGCCCTCGAGATCATGGGGATCAACTCCGCCAGCTACCTCATACTGCCCAAGATCTCGGCCATGGTCACCGTCATTCCCATCCTCGTCACCTTCAGCATCTTTGCCGGCATCATAGGCGCTTTCTGCACCTGTTGGTTCGTGGGCATCATGAATGCCGTCGACCTGGAGTACGGCTTGCAGTATATGTTCGTGGAGTGGTTCGTGTGGGCGGGTATCATCAAGTCGCTTTTCTTCGCCTTCATCATCGCCAGCGTGTCGGCCTTCTTCGGCTACACGGTCGATGGAGGCTCCATCGCCGTGGGCAAGGCGTCTACCGACGCGGTGGTGAGCAGCAGCGTACTCATCTTGTTCGCCGACCTTGTATTGACTAAACTTTTGATGGGATGATAGAGATTAATGGATTGTATAAGTCGTTCGAGGGCAAGACGGTTCTCGAGGACATCAACGCCACGTTCGAGAACGGGAAGACCAACCTCATCATCGGGCAGAGCGGATCGGGGAAGACGGTGCTGATGAAGTGCGTCGTGGGGCTGCTCACCCCCGAGCGGGGAAGCGTGCTCTACGACGGACGCGACTTCGTGCAGATGAGCAAGAGGGAGAAGAAGACGTTGCGACGCGAGATGGGCATGATTTTCCAGAGCGCCGCCCTGTTCGACTCCATGACCGTGCTGGAGAACGTGATGTTCCCCCTCAACATGTTTAGCGACGACAACCTGCGCGACCGCACCAAGCGCGCCCTGTTCTGCCTCGACCGCGTCAACCTCGGCGACGCCAAGGACAAGTATCCCGGCGAAATCAGCGGAGGCATGCAGAAGCGCGTGGCCATAGCCCGGGCCATCTCGCTGAAACCCCAGTACCTGTTCTGCGACGAGCCGAACTCGGGACTGGACCCGAAGACCTCGCTGGTCATCGACGACCTCATACACGGCATCACCCAGGAGTACAACATGACCACCCTCATCAATACCCACGACATGAACTCCGTGATGGGTATAGGCGAGAAGGTGATCTACATCTCCGAGGGGCGAAAGGAATGGGAAGGCACCAAGGACGATGTCTTCACCTCGTCCAACGAGCGGCTGAACAACTTCATCTTCGCCTCCGACCTCCTGCGCAAGGTGAAGGAGGTGGAGGTACGGGAGCTGGAAGGGTAGTGGATAGTGATTAGTGGGTAGTGATTAGTGATTAGCCGCTGATTGCGGAATGTTTAAGGATACAGCGTAATGTTAACGGCGAGGGGTGAAACTGTTAAGCTGAACGGCAAACCTCTAAACGATGTTATAAAACATACTTTTTCGCTTGGTAAATTTGGAGATAGTCCGAAAAGCCGTACCTTTGCACTGTGTTTTTCATAGTATTAGATTTAAGGTTAACAAAGATTGGCTGTCTGGGAAGATAGCCTTTTTTTATGCCCGTACGCGAAATAGAGGCGCTTCGTTGTCGATGCTTTCGGAAATAATCCGTAAGTTTGCTCCCAAACCGTAACAACTAAGAAAAGCGATATGAATGGTCATTACGTAATCAACATCGGCCGGCAGCTGGGTAGCGGCGGCCGCGAGATAGGCGAGAAGCTTGCTCTTCGCCTGGGTATCGATTTCTATGATAAAGAGTTGATCAACTTGGCGTCGGAGGAGAGCGGGCTGTGCCGCGAGTTCTTCGAGAAGGCCGACGAGAAGGCTTCGCAGGGTATCATGAGTGGCCTGTTCGGCCTGCGCTTCCCGTTCATCAGCGAGGGAGCCATCTCTTCCACCAATTGTTTGAGCAACGACGCCCTGTTCAAGGTGCAGAGCGACGTCATCCGCCGGCTGGCGGCCGAGAAGTCGTGTCTCTTTGTGGGGCGTTGCGCCGACTACATCCTGCGCGAGCATCCCCGTTGCGTCAACGTCTTCATCTCCTCTTCCAAGGCCGACCGTGTGGCGCGCCTGCGACGTATGCACCCCGGCCTTAGCCCCGAGGCCGCCGAGGCGATGATGGAGAAGGCCGACAAGCAACGTTCCGAATACTACAACTACTACAGCTACAACATCTGGGGCGCCGCAACCACCTATCACCTCTGCGTCAACACGTCCTGTCTCGGCGTGGAAGAGACTACCCGCTTCATCGAGGAGTTCGTGGTGAAGAAGCTGGGGGAGGGTTAATCGTGGTTGTTAGTGGCTGACTCCACCAGCCACTCGTCCAGCGTGCGCGTCTCCTTGCTGAAGGCACGCTGATCCCCGAACTTTTTTTCTCTCATTCAACAGATCCATTACTGCGAAGCGGGTGAACCAAGACTATGACGCTTGGTTCACCCGCTTTCTTGATGTGTCGGCTACGTGCCAATCATTTGTTTCTCGTCCCCCACGGCGTGGGCTGGTCGGTCATGGTCAGCTCCAGCGTTCCGCCGGCCGCGAGGTCGGCGTGGTTGAAGAAGGGGGTATTGAGTGGCGTGCCGTTGAGCGTGGCGCTCTGGATGTATTTGTTCCGTTTCGAGTTGTTCTTGGCTACGATGGTGAAGGTCTTGCCGTCTTCAAGGTTGATGGTGGCCTTGTCGAACTCGGGACGGCCGATGGCGTAAACCGGGTCGCCCGGGCATACTTGGTAGAAGCCCATAGAGCTGAGGATGTACCAGGCGGACATCTGTCCGCAGTCCTCGTTGCCCGAGAGGCCGTCCACCGTGTTGGCGTACTGGCTGCGGAACACGCTGTCGGCCAACTCCTGCGTCCGCCAGGGGCGATTCACGTAGTTATAGAGGTAGATGATGTGGTGGCTTGGCTCGTTGCCGTGAGCGTACTGTCCGATGAGGCCGCTGATGTCGGCCGATACCAAGTTTCCCTCCAGTTCCGAGCTGGCGGTGAAGAGCGAGTCGAGCTTCGAGGCGAAGGCATCCTCGCCGCCCATCAGGTCGACCAGTCCCGGGATGTCGTGGGGCACGAACCAGGTCCACTGCCAGGCCGTTCCCTCGCAATAGTCGTCCTCGCGGTGGTTGGACGAGCGAGGGTCGAAGGGCGTACGCCAGTTGCCCTTGGAGTCCAGTCCCCGCATGAAGCGGGTCGACTTGTCGAAATAGAAGCGGTAAGCCTTGCTCTGCTTCTCGTACTTGCGTGCTGAAGGCTCGTCGTTGAGCGCCTTGGCCAGGGTGCTGACGCACCAGTCGTCGTACGCGTATTCCAGGGCCTTGGCCACCGATTCGTTCTCGCGGTCACACGGGATATATCCCAGCGTGTTCTTGTAGAGCTTGGCCTTGGGCATGAGGTAGGGGAGCACGGCCCGCGGGCTTCGGATGCCGGTGGTGTCGTAGCCGGCGGTGCGCAGGCAGGCTTGGTAGGCGGCGGTCACGTCGAAGTCGCGGTATCCTTTCATGTAGGCGTCCACGATGACGGGCACGGCGTGATAGCCTATCATGGTGCCGGTATAGTTGGCGGCCAGCTCCCACTTGGGCAGTATGCCTCCCTCTTGCGATTTCAGGATGAGCGACCGTATGTACTGCTCGTTGCGCTTGGGGTCTATGATGGTCATCAGCGGATGGAAGGCGCGGAAGGTGTCCCAGAGGGAGAACACGGTGTAGACGGGCTGTGTCGCGTCGCCTTGGTGCGTCTTGAGGTCCATGCCGAGGTATCGTCCGTCGGCGTCGGTGAAGAGGCAAGGGCTGATGCCCGTGTGGTACATGGCGGTGTAGAAGGTCTCCTTGTCGACCCGGTCGGTGGTGCTGATGTCAATCTTGCCGAGGTACGCGTTCCAGGCCGTGCGTGCTTCTTGGCGGGTCTTGTCGAAGTCCCACGCGGGAATGTCGGCCTCCACGTTACGCCGTGCGCCGTCCATGTCGACGGCCGATACGCCCACCTTGACCAGCACCTGTTCGTCCTTTCGGGTCTTGAACTTCAGCAGCGCCTTGCAGGTGGGGCGTCGGCGTCCGTTGTCCATGGTCACCGTGTCGGTCACCAGCGTGCAGGTGAACGGTTTGGAGAACTTGGCGTAGAAATTGATGGGTTGCTCGAAGGCCCAGTAGGCCGTCTTCTTATGTCCCCGTATCTCCGTGTCGCTTAGTACTTCGAGAGTCATCTCGGAGTTGGTTTGCCGTTGCAGGCTGTAGTCGAGGTCGAGGATGAATCCCGCCTCGTCGCTCTCGGGGAAGGTATATCGGTGCAGCGCTCCCCGTGCGGTGGCGGTCAGCTCGGCCCGTACGGCGTAGCGGTCGAGGGTGACGGCGTAGTATCCCGGTTCGGCCGTCTCATTCTGGTGGCTGAAGGTGGAGGCGTACGCCAGGCGGTCGGACTTGGAGGCGGTGGTGAGGTAGGTCTGCTCGCCCACGGTGGGCATCAGCAGCACGTCGCCGTAGTCGCAGCAGCCGGTGCCGCTCAGGTGCGTGTGCGAGAATCCGTTGATGGTGGTGTCGGCATAGTAGTATCCCGAGCAGGCGTCCCATCCGTCGATGCGTGTGTCGGGGCTGGGTTGTATCATGCCGTGCGGCACTACGGCTCCGGGAAAGGTGTGTCCATGTCCGCCCGTGCCGATGAAGGGGTTGACGTAGGCGCAGTAATCCTCCGTCTTGTCGTTCGTGCCCGTGCAGGCGCCCAGCGCGAGGATGGCCAAGCCAGCGAAGAAGAATCTTTTTAGCTTCATATTCTTGTTGCTTTTTTAATGAATCTGTTTTGGTAAAGACAATTAAGCGCGCTAAATTACTTATTTCCGTCGGATTATATCGGCGAAAGCCGTACATTTGCGTTCGAGTTATGAAACCTTTTTTTTTGGAACAGATGAAAACAACTACAACATTAAGTTTGCTTATGAGCGGAATCATGATGATGTCGTGCGCTTCCGGACAGCAGAAAATCGTCTACCCCGAAGCGCCGAGGGTGGATACGGTCGACACCTACTTTGGCACGCGGGTGGCCGATCCCTACCGATGGCTGGAGAACGACACCAGCGCCGCCACCGAGGCTTGGGTAAAAGCAGAGAACGAAGTGACCAACCGGTACTTGAGCCAAATTCCCTTCAGGGACAAGCTGCTGCGGCGCCTCACGGAGCTGTCGGACTACGAACGCTTCGGCGTGCCCTTCAAGCGGAACGGGAAGTACTACTTCAGCAAGAACGACGGCTTGCAGAACCAAAGCGTGTACTACGTGCAAGATTCGCTCACGAGCGAACCGCGCGTCTTCCTCGACCCCAACAAGCTGTCCGACGACGGCACGGTGGCCCTCACCGGCCTCTCCTTCTCGCACGACGGGAAGTACACCGCCTACAGCATCTCGAGGAGCGGGTCGGACTGGTCGGAGATCTACGTCATCGACACCCAAACCGGCAAACCGCTCGGCGACCACATCCAATGGGCGAAGTTCGGCGGACCCTCCTGGCAGGGCGACGGGTTCTACTACAGCGCCTACGACGCCCCGACGAAGGGGAAAGAGTTCTCCAACGTGAACGAGAACCATAAGATATACTTCCACCGGATAGGCGAGCCGCAATCCAGCGACAAGCTCGTTTACCAAAACCCGGCCTACCCCAAACGGTTCTATTCGGCCGGCACCACCAAGGAGGAGCGGGCGCTATTCCTTATCGAGTCGGGGGCCGGACGGGGCAACAACCTATTCGTGCGCGACCTGAAACGTCCCGGCGACACGTTCACGCAGCTCACCACCGACATGGACTTCCAGTACTATCCCATCGAGGTCATCGGCGATAAGATATACCTCTTCACCAACTACGGCGCGCCGAAGAACCGCATCATGGTGGCCGACATCGCGCATCCCAAACTGGATGAGTGGAAGGAACTTATCCCCGAGAGCGACGCCGTGCTCTCCGACGCGAACGTGATAGGCGGCAAGCTCTACCTCACCTACGACAAGGACGCCTCCAACCATGCCTATGTCTATAACCTCGACGGCACCCGCCTGCAGGAGATCAATCTGCCGTCGGTAGGTACCGTGGGCTTCAGCGGCGACAAGGACGAGAAGGAATGTTTCTTCATGTTCACCTCGTTCACCATCCCCGGCGCCACCTATATATATAATGTAGACGACAACAGCTATCAGCTCTTCCGCGCGCCGAAGGTGGCGTTCAATGCCGACGACTTCGTCACCGAGCAAGTGTTCTTCCCCAGCAAGGACGGCACCAAGATCCCCATGTTCCTCACCTACAAGAAAGGACTGGAGAAGAACGGGCAGAACCCCGTTTACCTCTACGGCTACGGCGGCTTCGGCATCAGCATGAATCCCAGCTTCAGTGCCATGCGCATCCCCTTCCTCGAGAAAGGCGGCATCTACGCGCTGGTGAACCTCCGCGGTGGAAACGAGTATGGTGAGGAGTGGCACGTGGCCGGCACCAAGATGCGGAAGCAGAACGTGTTCGACGACTTTATCGGCGCCGCCGAATACCTCATCGACCAACGCTATACCACCAGCCCGAAGATCGCCATCGTGGGAGGCTCCAACGGCGGACTGCTGGTGGGCGCCTGCATGACCCAGCGTCCCGAGCTGTTCGGCGTGGCCATCCCGCAGGTGGGCGTCATGGACATGCTCCGCTACCATAAGTTCACCATCGGCTGGAACTGGGCGAGTGACTATGGCACCAGCGAGGACAGCCAGGAGATGTTCGAGTACCTCCACGGATACTCACCCCTGCACAACCTCAAGCCCGGCACGAAGTACCCCGCCACGCTGGTCACCACCGCCGACCACGACGACCGCGTGGTGCCTGCCCACTCGTTCAAGTTCGCCGCCACCCTACAGGCCGACAATGACGGCACCAACCCCACGCTCATCCGCATCGACAGCAAGGCGGGACACGGAGCGGGCAAACCCATGGCCAAGGTGCTCGAGGAGCAAGCCGACATCTATTCGTTCATCATGTACAACCTGGGAATGGAGTGGAAGGAATGACGTTTTATCGTTAACTAATCAAAAAAACGGGGCAAGCGATAGCGCATATTCAAATTATGCCTATATTTGCCCCGTTTTTAAATAACGTTTTGTCAAATCAACCTCTATATACGTATATTATGAACATACAGAACATCATGTCCTCCCTGGAGGCTAAGCATCCTGGAGAATTGGAGTACCTTCAAGCGGTGAAAGAAGTATTGCTTTCCATTGAAGAGATCTACAACCAACACCCCGAGTTCGAGAAGGCCAAAGTCATCGAACGACTGGTAGAACCTGACCGTATCTTCACCTTCCGCGTCACTTGGGTCGACGATCGGGGCGAAGTGCAAACCAACCTTGGCTACCGTGTGCAATTCAACAACGCCATTGGTCCCTACAAAGGCGGCATGCGCTTCCACGCTTCCGTCAACCTCTCCATCCTGAAGTTCCTTGGCTTCGAGCAGACCTTCAAGAACGCCCTCACCACCCTCCCGATGGGAGGCGCCAAAGGTGGTTCCGACTTCTCGCCCCGCGGCAAGAGCGACGCCGAGGTGATGCGCTTCTGTCAAGCCTTCATGCTCGAGCTGTGGCGACAGCTGGGACCCGACATGGACGTGCCCGCCGGCGACATCGGCGTGGGCGGACGTGAAGTGGGATACATGTACGGCATGTACAAGAAGCTCACCCGCCAGTGCACCGGCACCTTCACCGGCAAGGGCCTCGAGTTCGGCGGATCGCTCATCCGTCCCGAGGCCACGGGCTTTGGCGGACTATACTTCGTCAACCAGATGTTGCAGTCCAAGGGCATCGACATCAACGGCAAGACGGTAGCCATCTCCGGATTCGGCAACGTAGCCTGGGGAGCCGCCACCAAGGCCACGGAGCTGGGAGCCAAGGTAGTCACCATCTCCGGTCCCGACGGATACGTGTACGACCCCGACGGCATCAGCGGCGAGAAGATCGACTACATGCTCGAGCTGCGCGCCACGGGCGACGACATCGTGGAACCCTACGCCAAGAAATATCCCAGCGCTACCTTCGTAGCGGGCAAGCATCCGTGGGAAGTGAAGGCCGACATCGCCCTGCCCTGCGCCACGCAGAACGAACTGGACGGTGACGACGCCAAGGAGCTGATCAAGAACAACGTGCTCTGCGTGGGCGAGATCTCGAACATGGGATGCACCCCCGAGGCCATCGACCTCTTCATCGAGCACAAGATGATGTATGCGCCGGGCAAGGCGGTCAACGCTGGCGGAGTGGCTACCTCCGGCCTCGAGATGTCGCAGAACGCCATGCACCTCAGCTGGACGGCCGCCGAAGTCGACCAACGTCTCCATCAGGTGATGCACGCCATACACGCCCAATGCGTGAAGTACGGCACCGAACCCGACGGCTACATCAACTACGTGAAGGGCGCCAACATCGCCGGATTCATGAAGGTGGCACATGCCATGATGGGACAGGGAATCATTTAAGTAGTGATTAGTGGATTAGTGATTAGTGATTAGCGGGACACGGTTAATCACTAATCACTAACCACTACTCACTATTTTTTCTCTATCTTCGCGTCGCTTATTAGTATGAACGATATAAACTGACGCAAAGATATGTTACAACCAGAACTGACGTTGCGCCGCGATAAGATTCGCGGCCTGATGGCGGCGCGGGGGATCGACGCCGCGCTAATCACTTGCAATACCAACCTCATCTACACGTTTGGCAGCGTGGTGAGCGGTTATCTCTATCTGCCACTCCACTCGCCCGCCTTGGTGTTCGTCAAGCGACCCAGCAACCTTCAGGGCGAACATCTCTTCCACATACGCAAGCCCGAGCAGATCGTCGACCTGCTGCGTGAGCAAGGACTGCCCATGCCCGCGAAGCTGATGCTCGAGGGCGACGAGTTGCCCTACACCGAATACGTGCGGCTGGCCGCCCTCTTCCCCGAGGCGGAGGTGGTGAACGGCACACCCCTCATTCGCCAGGCGCGTAGCGTGAAGACGGCCGTCGAGATCGAGCTGTTCCGGCGCTCCGCCCTCGCCCATGCCAAGGCGTACGAGCGAATACCCGACGTGTACCGTCCGGGCATGACGGACATTGAGTTCTCCATCGAGGTCGAGCGGCTGATGCGCCTGCAAGGCAGCTTGGGCATCTTCCGCGTCTTCGGCCGCAGCATGGAGATCTATATGGGAAGCGTGCTCACCGGCGATAACGCCGGCTACCCGTCGCCCTACGACTTCGCCTTGGGTGGCCAGGGCCTCGACCCCGCCCTGCCGGGTGGAGCCAACGGCACGCCACTCCGCGAGGGGCAGAGCGTGATGGTGGATCTGGGTGGCAACTTCAACGGATATATGTGCGACATGACCCGGGTATTCTCCGTCGGGCGGCTCACCGACGAAGCCTACGCCGCCCACCAGGTCTGCCTCGACGTGCAAGAATTGGTAGCCCGCGAGGCTCGCCCCGGCGTATCGGGCGAGGAGCTGTACAACGCCGCCATCAAGCTGGTCGGCGCCGCCGGATTCGCCGACCGCTTCATGGGCATCGGGCAGCAAGCCCGCTTCATCGGCCACGGCATCGGCCTCGAGATCAACGAGGCTCCCGTCCTCGCGCCCCGCATGAAACAACCGCTGGAGGCCGGCATGGTGTTCGCCCTCGAACCGAAAATCGTCATACCCGGCGTAGGCCCCGTAGGCACGGAGAACTCGTGGGTAGTGACCGCCGACGGCGTGGAACGGCTGACGCAGGGCGAAGACGGTATCGTGGCCCTGGGCTAATTTCACCACAGAGGACACAGAGTCACACAGAGTTTTTAAGTGGCATATAGAAGAGGCGTAGCGTGCCAAGTCTCGCTGCTTGCGAGGGGAGGCTGGCACTACTAAAAACTCTGCGCAACTCTGTGTCCTCTGTGGTGAACCCTTAAAAACCAATAAATACGAGATGAAAAACAAATATTGCACATAGCCGCTATGGTGTTTCCCTACCTTTGTCGCATCAAAACCATATCGATCTCAATTTGAATGAATCTCAAGACTAAAAACAACATCGGTAGCATGAGAAGCTCCTATACCTTATTACTTTTACTATTATCGGTGGCTGCGGCAAGTGCATCCACACAAACAAGCAATAAGCAAACGGGCGATGTTGAAGGGCGAACGCTCGCCTTCCCCGGTGCCGATGGCGCCGGAAAATATGCTACCGGAGGCGCGGGCGGGGCGATCTACACCGTCACCTCGCTGGCCGACGACGGCAGCGAAGGCACGCTACGTTGGGCCATTCGGAAGAAAGGCCCGCGTACCATCGTGTTCGCCGTGAGCGGCATCATTGAGCTTCGCGAGCCGCTGAGGCTCAACAATGGCGACGTCACCATCGCCGGGCAGACCGCCCCGGGCGATGGCATCTGCCTGAAGAATTACACCTTCTCCATCAAGGCCGACAACGTGATTGTCCGCTTCATCCGCTCGCGGATGGGCGTGGACGTGAAGCACGAGGGCGACGACGCCATGAACGGCACGGGCCGTTACCGCGGCATCATCGTCGACCACTGCTCCATGAGCTGGAGCACCGACGAGTGCGCCACGTTCTACGACAACCGCGACTTCACCCTCCAATGGTGCGTCATCAGCGAGAGCCTCGCCAACTCCATCCACGCCAAGGGCGCGCATGGCTACGGCGGCATCTGGGGAGGCGAGCCGGCGTCGTTCCACCACAACCTGCTGGCGCACCACACCAACCGCACGCCCCGCCTCTGCGGAAGCCGCTACACGGGCAAGCCCGAGGAGGAGAAGGTGGAGCTGTTCAACAACGTGATCTACAACTACGGCACCGCGGGCGCCTACGCCGGCGAGGGCGGTAGCTTCAACTTCCTGAACAACTACTACAAGCCCGGACCGTACACCGCCACCAAGGCTTCGTACGCACGCCTCTTCACCGCCTATCCCGATAACGGCAAGAACGCCAACGCCCCCGGCACCCACGGCGTCTTCTTCTTCCGGGGCAACGTCATCGACGGCAGTTGCGACAGCCTCGACCGCCGCCAGCGCGCCCGGATACGCGAGGTGAACAACGATAATCGCCGCGGTCTCGTCATCGACGACGACTTCGCCCCCAGCCGCGAGCTGCTCGCCACGCGGGCGTTCCCCATCGCCGAGCACACCTCCCTCCAACCCGCCCGCGAGGCCTACCGCGACGTGCTCCGCTATGCCGGGGCGTCGCTGCGGCGCGACAGCGTGGACCGCCGCATCGTGGAGGAGACCCGTCGAGGGACGTACACCTACCAAGGCTCGCATGGCGGCACGCTGGGCATCATCGACCAACCTTCCGACGTAGGAGGATGGCCCGTCTATCGCTCCGAAGAGCCACGGCCCGATACCGACGGCGACGGCATCCCCGACGCCTGGGAGATCGCCAACGCCCTCGACCCCAACGACGCGTCCGACGGCGCGGCCTACAAGCTGAGCCGTGCGTACACCAACCTCGAGGTCTACCTCAACGGCTTGGTGAGCCACCTCTTCCCCAACGAATAAACATCGTAATAATATAGTAATCACTTAAATTTCTAGTCTATGCATTGGAAAATTCAGATGAAACGAACCTCATCATTCATGCTTATGATGATGGTCTGTCTGATGGCTTTCGCTCAAACAAAGACCGTAAAAGGTACTGTGAAAGACACATCAGGTGAGCCGATTATCGGCGCCAACGTGCTCGTCAAGGGCACTGCCAACGGTGTAATTACCGACCTGGACGGCAATTACACCCTACCGAACGTGAAAAACACCGACGTACTCGTCGTCTCCTACATCGGCTATATCAACCAAGAAGTCCGGGTAGGTACACAATCCACCATCGACATCACCCTCACCGAGGACGCCAAAGCACTCGAAGAAGTGGTGGTCATCGGCTATGGCTCCGTGAAAAGGAAAGACTTGACGGGGTCGGTGGCGACGGTAAGCTCGAAAGAGATTACCGCGGTGCCCGTAGCTTCGGTATCCGAGGCGCTGACGGGAAAGATGGCGGGTGTGCAAGTGACCACCACCGAGGGTTCGCCCGATGCCGCCGTGAGTATACGTGTGCGTGGCGGCGGTTCCATTACGCAGAGCAATGAACCATTGTATATCGTCGATGGCTTTACCGTGTCGAGTATCAGCGACATCCCGTCTTCCGAGATAGAGGACATTACCGTGCTGAAAGATGCCTCCTCCACGGCGATCTACGGAGCGCGCGGCGCTAACGGCGTAATCTTGGTCACCACCAAGTCGGCCAAGGAAGGCAAGACCAGCGTGAGCTACAGCGCTTACTACAGCTGGAAGACTGTGGCTAAGACAATGGACGTGCTTTCTGCCCGCGACTATACCGATTGGCAATATGAGCTGGCCTTGCTGCACAACGACGAAGGTCTGTACACACGATATTTCGGCAACTACCAAGACATTGACATGTACGACAACGTGGCAACCAACGATTGGCAAGACCTGACTTTCGGCCGCACGGGAAAGACGTTCAACCATAGCGTTAATATCAGCGGTGGGACCGATAAGTTGAAGTACACGTTCTCCTATACCCACATGGACGACAAGGCCATCATGGAGATGTCCAGCTTTAAACGTGACAACGCCAATCTGAAGCTGAATCACAAACCGTTGGATAATATCTCCATCGACCTGACTGCACGCTTCTCACGTTCCAAGATCATAGGTGGCGGCGCTAACGACGCCAACAGCTCGCTGAATACGGATAAACGCTTGAAATATGCCATTCAGTACACTCCATATCCCATTCCGGGATTATCGGATGCCTTGGCAGCCGATATTGAAGAACCCAATTCGCAATTGGTAAATCCATTGACAGCCCTTAGGGACAACGACATGCGTAAGGAGCGCATCAACTATAACCTGGCTGCCGCATTCACGTGGGAAATCATCAAGAACCTGAATGTGAAAACGGAATATGGATACGATGATTATCGAGACAATGTGAATCGATTCTATGGCCCAACCACGTATTACGTGCGCAACACGCCTACAGGCGATGATCAAGGTAAGCCCGGCGCTACCTTGACCCGTCAAAGCAGGAGTTCGATACGCAATACCAATACGGTGAATTACGATTTCGAGAAGATTTTCAGATCGGATAAGCACAGCTTGAACCTGTTACTCGGGCAAGAATACATCATCACGAGAAATAACAAAATCACCAATACGGCACATGGCTTTCCCATGTCGTTTACGGCCGACAACACGTTCAATCTGATGACTGAGGGTACTCCGTTCGAGATGACCAATTACTCTAGCCCAGACGATAAGTTGTTGTCGTTCTTCAGCCGCGCCAATTATAACTTTATGGATAAGTATCTGTTGAGCGCTACGTTCCGTGCCGATGGGTCATCTAAATTCTCACGCGGCAATCGTTGGGGATATTTTCCCTCCGTGGCTGTAGCTTGGCGTATCTCTTCCGAGAAATTCATGGATGACACTAAAGAATGGCTGGATGATTTGAAGCTGCGTGCCAGTTACGGTACGGCGGGTAACAACGGCATTCCTACCGGTCAGTTGGTACAGATGTATTCTCCTTACGCCACTACGTGGATCAACGGATATACTTCGTATTGGGCACCAGCCAAAACGATGGCCAATCCCGATCTGAAATGGGAGACGACGGTTACTCGCAACATCGGTCTGGACTTCACCATGCTGGGTGGAAAGCTGAACGGTACCGTTGAAGCTTATTGGAACAGCACCAAAGATCTTCTCATCCTCTTTCCCACCGGTGGTACGGGATACGACAACCAATACCGGAATATGGGCGAGACACAGAACCGAGGAGTGGAAGTGACATTGAACTGGACTGCCATTAACAAGAAGAATTTTGGATTGAGCTTCTCTGGCAATATCGGTTTCAACAAGAACAAGATCAAATCGCTCGGTGCATTGCAGGCCATTACGAACGAATTGTCGCAAACCCGTTGGGCATCTACTGAGATTCCGCAAGATTTTCTTGCCGAGGTGGGTGGAAGTGTTGGCAAGATGTACGGCTTCGTGAGTGACGGACGTTACGAGGTAAGCGACTTCGTAGGATACATTGATGGACAATGGGTGCTGAAAGATGGTGTTAACGCATCTTCTGCAGTAGGTACCGCCCGCCCTGGTATGATGAAACTGAAAGACCTCGATGGCGATGGCGATGTAGCTACCGCCAGCGATGCGGACAAGCGAATTATTGGTGATGCTAATCCGTTGCATACGGGAGGATTCAATATCAATGCCCGTATTTACGGCTTCGACCTTGCCGCAGGGTTCAGTTGGAGCTATGGCAACGATGTCTACAATGCCAACAAGATAGAGTGGAACACTACCTCCAAGTTCTATTATCGGAATTTAAGTAGTGAGATGGCGAGCGGAAAACGTTGGACCAACGTCGATGCCTCGGGTGCGCTCGTTACCGATATGGAACAGTTGGCAGCCTTGAACACCAACACGACCATGTTTTCGCCTTATACCGACAAATACGTGTTCTCGGATTGGGCCGTGGAAGACGGCTCGTTCTTGCGCTTGAACACGTTAACTTTAGGTTATACCCTTCCCGCACAATTGATGAAGAAGGTTGGTGTCAACAACCTGCGCTTCTACATGACAGCTTATAACGTGTTCTGCTTGACGGGCTATAGTGGCTTCGACCCCGAAGTCTCCACCATGCGCCGTAACGGTAGTCAGCTTACCCCCGGTGTTGACTATTCGGCATATCCCAAGAGCCGTAGCTTCGTGATAGGCGTTAATCTTAATTTTTAATCTTATAAATCATTGAATCATGAGACGAATCATATATTCCTATATGCTTCTGGCCGGTGTTCTTTTCACTTCGTGCGAAGACCTGCTCGATGCTCCAAACAAATCGGATATTGACGGTTCCGCCGTATTCTCGATTGAGGCGTTAGCCGATGCGGCGGTGATGGGAATCCATCAATCCTTTAGCGAGACTAACTCGTACCGAGGACGCTATCTGGCTTACTTCGGCGTGAACAACGACTGCGAGATATACAACAACACGGGAATGGACAATGTGGCTACCCATCAGGAAGGCTCGTTGATCAGTTATAGCGCTACCCCTACCAATACCTATATGAATACAGACAATAATGTATGGGGCAAGCTCTATGAAGGTATTGAACGGGCCAATAAAGGACTCTACGAAATGGAGCACAATGGTGATTTGACCAACCAAAATATCAGACAACTTTATGGGGAGCTGCTCGCGTTGAGAGCCTACATCTATTTTGACCTGGTAAAGGCCTTTGGTGATATTCCCGCACGCTTTGAACCTATTTCATCAGAAACGCTTTACTTGGCCAAGTCTGAACGCATGGAGATTCTCAACAGGATAATGGCTGATTTGCTGTTGGCGCAGGATTACCTTGGATGGCCTAACGAGAACAATTACACGAAGTCTCCCGAGCGCGTAAGCAAAGCTTTCGCCAAAGGACTACGCGCCCGAATCGCCTTGTTCGCCGCAGGCTATTCTCAACATCCTGACGGTATCCGCTATAATATAGAAGATGCCGCACAGCGTCAAGAGATGTATCGCATCGCACAGCAAGAGTGCGTCGACGTGATTCAGAAGGGATCGAACATCTTAGGATCTTTCGAAGACAACTTCCGCCAACTCTGCGGAGAACAGGAGCAAGCGGGTTTGGAATCTCTTTTCGAACTGCCTTTTTCCAGTGGCCGTGGCCGTGTGATTTTCACTTGGGGAGTACGTCACCAGAAAGCCGACCAATGGACTGGTCTGGCGAGAGGTGGAGCCAACGGCCCTATGCCCACGCTTTTCTACGATTATGATCCAGAAGATGTTCGTCGCAACATCACTTGTGTTCCTTACTGGTGGTCCAACGAGGATGTGTCCGTGAAGGAACCCAACAAATGCTATGGAGGTTGGTCGTTCGGCAAAGTGCGCTTCGAATGGCTTAACCGTCGGGTGACCTCCACCAACGACGACGGTATGAACTGGCAGGTGATGCGCTACGCCGACATCTTCCTGATAGCCGCTGAGGCGACTAACGAGCTGGATGGTCCCGCCGCCGCGCAGCAATATCTGAAGCCTATTCTCGATCGTTCGTATCCCGCTGCCAAGGCCACGTCCATACTGAATAGCGCCGCCGCGAGCAAGGATGCTTTCTTCAACGAGATCGTGGACCAACGTATGTTCGAATTCGCCGGCGAGGCACTGCGTAAAGTCGACCTGATTCGCTGGAACCTACTGGGAACCAAGATGGCCGAGGCCAAGGCGAAGATGACCCGACTGATGAACCGCGAGGGCGAATACGCCGACCTCCCGGCCAAGATCTACTACAACGAGGGATTGGACGCGGCGAGCAACGATGCCGACACGTACTACATCTACGGCTTGGAGCATGGCGACACCGATGCCATGGGGGAGGAACTGATCAACCAGGGAACGTTGACCATGAGCAAGACGTGGGCGCAACCCACCAGCGATTCGGAAATCGCCACGGTGACCAAATTCATCAACCAGCTCTACGTGAACGACCCCGATACCCGCCAGTTCTGGCCCATCTGGCAAGTATTCATCGACTCGAGCAACGGCATGCTGACCAACGATTATAACTATTAACGGAACGAAGTATGAAAACTATAAAATACATAGCATTCCTCGGGGCGGCGCTGATGTTTGCGTCGGCCTGCTCCGACCAAAGCGAGGAGATCACCACGTCGGTGTACGACCGACTGTTCTCGCCCACCGACCTGAGAGGAATCGTACAAGGACAGACGAACATCAAGTTCGACTGGACCGCCGTGCGCGGCGCGCAGTCGTACGTGATCGAGCTTTATCATGGTGACAGCGAGGCTGGTACGCTTTATAAAACGGTAGAAGGCGTTACGGGCACCACGTGGCTTGTCGAGAATCTGATTGGAAGTACTCCTTATTATTGCCGCGTCAAAGCCGTAGGCGAGGGGATAGGTGAGTCACTATGGAGCGGATATTCCATCTCCACGGCCGCTGAGCAGATATTCCTGAAAGTCATGGAGACGGACGTGGAAGCCAACGACGCTACGCTCAAGTGGGACGCTAAAGGCAATCCCGTGACCCGCATCACGCTTACTCCGGGAGACATCACCTATACGCTGACCGACGAGGACATAGCTAACCAATTGGCCAATATTCCAGGACTGACCGGAGAAACCGAATACACCGCCGATATCTATTACGATAGCAGCAAGCGGGGAACGATCAGTTTCAAGACCTGGATAGACTCGAGTAGCGCCACGCTGGTCAATGAAGGTGATGATTTCAAGACCATGCTGGATAACGGGACCGAAGGACAATCGTTCGCTTTCGCTAGCGCAAGCACGTTCGATATTGGGAACTATTCGCTGAAGAAATCTGTCCGGATATTCAGTGCCAGCCCATCGGCGAAAGCGACCATCACAGGACGATTCACAGGATCGGGTAGCGTAGTCTCTTCTGTAAGGTTTGCAGGAGTGATTCTCGACGGAGCGGAAAGCCAGACGAATATGGTGGATATCAACTCTGCGGGTTCTGGTATCTCAACTCTTGAGTTCGAGAGTTGTGAGATACGTAATTATACCCAGCGATTGATGTATAATAACAACGCTACCGCCTCGTATGGAAACGTGACATTCAATAACTGCTTGATTGATAATATTGGCGCAGGAGGAGACGCTCTCGACTTCAGAAACGGAACCCTTGCCACGTTGTCTCTTACCAATACGACGATCAGTAATGGCATTCGCTCTTTCTTGCGTTGCCAGATAAAAGCGGAGGTGTCTATCACTAATTGTACGTTCTATAATATATGTACTGTGGCTGATAGTAACAATAGCGGCTTGTTCCGCATGAATAATGCAGAAGGTACGCTGACAGTAGGGCAATCTATATTCTATGGTATCGGATCCGACGCTCTTGTGGGGACAACACAAGGTGTATGGGCCCGGAGTGGTAATATAAACGCTACCACGAATTATTCGCAGAACTATTATTTCAGCAGCCCTAATTTGTGGGGCGGCATGTATGCTGATAATTCATCCGCCGTAGCCACTGAACTTGATCCCAAATTCGTGGATGCCGCAGGCGGCGACTTCACTATTCAGGCCGAAGATATGATCTACGCTAAGATCGGCGATCCTCGCTGGATTCAGTAACCGCGCTCAGAGAGAGTAACTGATAAGATATGGGCATCGCGTGAGCGATGCCCATACTTTTTGTGTGCCGAGCATGGCACTTGACTTGACGGTGCAAGTCCGTTATGGAGGTCGGTAGTTACCAACCATTAGCCTAAGGCAAGGGTGTCCGTGGCGACGCGGAATCTGAAAGAAGCC
>JAISIZ010000002.1 GCA_031261785.1 Mediterranea sp. (in: CFB group bacteria) | reverse complement strand
TACTTATGCTTTGGTGGGCATAAATTGGTGTAATCCCCAAAATAGGGGGGGGCTTTGACCATTTTTATCCCCGCAAAACCGATGTTTATCCGATGATAATGGTTACTTTTGCGGAAACAAAGATGCGTATGAAGTATATCCACGAAATAGAGAATTGGACGGATTTCCGTTGGGATGCCGTTCAACTGTCGGATCCTATCGCCCGGACAAACCGGGCAATAGGGTATCTTCAGGGACGATTGAGTGCCATTGGTTTCGACGATCAGATGTTGGCCACGGTAGAATCCGTGACGAATAATATCGTCGCCTCTTCTGAAATAGAAGGCATTAATCTGAATACGGCGGAGGTCAGATCCTCGGTCGCCCGGAAGTTGGGAACGGTCGTGCCTAATATGCGAGAGGCTACACATTATATAGATGGTGTGGTGGAGATGATGCTGGACGCTGTCATGAACTATACGCAAGCACTTACGCATGAACGCTTGTTCGGTTGGCATGCCTCTTTGTTTCCTAACGGCAAGAGTGGCAATTATGATCTATTGGTGGGGGCTTATCGCAAAGAGGGTATGCAGGTGGTCTCGGGCGCGTTTGGCCGCGAGCGTGTGCATTACCGCGCTCCCGACGCGGAATTGGTACAGGCTGAGATGGATAAGTTTCTGGCATGGTTTAACGATAGGGATGTCTCCCCGTCGTTGATAAAGTCGGGTATCGCGCACTTTTGGTTTGTATGCGTTCACCCGTTCGACGATGGGAATGGGCGTATCGGCAGGGCTATAGCGGACATGGTATTGTCGCAGACCGATGCCAGCAAACAACGCTTTTATAGCATGTCTTTGCAAATCAGTAAGGAGAAAAAGGAGTATTACCGTATGCTGGAGCGTGCCCAACGCGGCGATGGAGACCTCACGGAGTGGTTGGGGTGGTACTTGCGTTGCGTCGAGCGCGCGGTTGAAGAATCGAACGTGATGTTGAGTGGCGTATTGAATAAGGCCATCTTCTGGCGAACTCACTCGGGTGTTGTTGTCACGGAGCGAGAGCGTGCGGTCTTGAATCAATATCTCGGTGGATACGAGGCGAAAGTGTCCGCCAAGAATTGGAGCAAGATAGCCAACGTCTCTTTGGATACGGCCAGCCGCGACCTGAAGGATTTGATGGATAAAGGAATGGTAACGCCTGTCCAGGGACGCGTAAGGGATGTGTCGTATGTGCTGAACTATACAAAGAAAGATATGCGCATGTCCGCTTTCTCTAATTCCGGGTTGTTCCAAAGGGACGGGAAGGATTATCTGTCCACCGTATATAAGGGCGGGCAGAAATTGGAAGAAAGGATAACCGCCACTGATAAATCTCGCTTGGAACAAAGCGAAATATCTATAGACGATTTGGTCTATAAATATTTCGCTTATCTTATTGGGGGAGAGTGAGAACTCACTTTCCCGCCTCACTTCGTCACCCTCGTCTTCCCCGCCCGTGTGCGTGCTTGCACGTTGGCGTCGTACATGGCTTCGCATTGTACGGCGGGTAGGGTGTAGGCACCGATGTAGGTGGCGTTGAGCCTTACGGTGACACGCTTCGTGGCGCCTTGCGGCAGGTCGAAGTAGGTCAGCACGCGGTCGTCGCGCACGTCTTGGTAGGTGTACGTGTTGGCGGCGTTACGCGCGTTGATGATTTCCCAGCCCGAGGGGAGGATATGCGTCAGGGCGAGGTCGGTGTAGCCCGCCGCTCCGATGTTGGTCACCGTCACGGTGGCGGTGAAGTCGGTGCCTTGCCCGATCTCCTCTACGGACATGGCCGTTCCCGCCGCGTTGGCGTACGTCACTTCCATGCGCAAGCCGTTCTGTATGGCCGGCAACGTGTCGTTCAGCAGCTGCGTGCGTACCACGAGGTCGGCGCTGAGCGCTCCCGTCCCTTGGTTCTTCAGTGCGATCTTTCCCGACTGTCCGGGCGAGGCGATGGCCTTCTCAAATACGGCCTTGGCCGACTTCACCTGGGGCTGCTGCTTGCCGTTCAGGCTCCAGCTGAGGTCTATCGTGCCCGATATGCTCTCGGCCAGTCGCCCCATCGCCACCAACGCGAAGGCGGTGGACTGGGTGCTGAACCACGATTCGTTCGAGAGTTTGGCCGAGACGCGCTTGGCCTGTTCCAGGGCTTCTTGGTGGCGCTTCATCAGGATGAGGGTTTCGAGGATCATCGCCTCGTCGCGTTCCGAGGAGCCGAAGGTGTAGTCCATCGCCTGGTTCTCGTCCACCTGCGTGGAGGCGCCGAATATCAGTTCCTCGGCCGGCTTCATCTTCCCCGTGAGGGCGTATGAGGCGGCCAGTCGCCAGCGTGCGGAGAGCGAGAGGCCTTTCTGTTCCTTCATGCGGTTCATGGCTCCCTGCTCGGGGATGCCGGCCAGCGCCAAGGTATAGAGGCGGAAGGCTTGCGTGAGTTCGGATGCCTCGGAACGCCACTTGCCGCCCTGCGACGGACTCCAGTTGCGGGCGGCGGCGCGTTGGAAGTTCTTCCATCGGGTGAGCACGTAGGGTTGCACGGCGTAGCCTTTCTCTTGCGCCAACACGAGGAACATGCCGGCGTAGGAGCTTACCCACTCGTTGGCCACGGCGTCGCCGGGCCAGTAGGCGAAGCCACCGTTGGAGAGCTGTCGGCTATATACGCGTTGTACGGCTTCTTCGACGTTCTTCTTAATCTTCTCGTTCTCCGGGCTGTCGACCTCCTTGAACTGCGCGACGAACAGCAACGGCAACCCTTTCGAGGTGAGCTGCTCGGTGCAAAGGTGTTGGTAGTCGTAGAGGAAGTCGAAGCGACGGGTGAGGTCGACCGACGGGAGACGCGACACCTCCAGCGTCACTTGGTTGCCACCGGAGGAGGGCGCGAGCGAGTAGCCCAGCTCGGCGCTCTGTCCGGCTTCTATCCATCGGCTGTCGCGTAGGTTGACGGCGGGGTTGGGATTGCGCACGTCGATCTCTACCGTCTCCTTGGCCTGTTCGCCATTGCCCGACGCGGCGAGGCTGATGGTGGCCTTGCCCGTCTGGTTTCCCGTACGCAGGGTGAAGTAGGCCAGCTGGTCGCCGGGCTTGGCGAAGGTGAGCGACTGCCGCGCCGCGCCTGTCACCGTCACTCCCGCTCCCTTGACTTGTATGGTGGCCGTGGCGTTCTTCACCTTGTCCTCCATGGCGAAGACGTTGACGGGCACGGTGATCTCCTCGTTGATGCTGATCGTGCGGGGCAGGGTGGAAAGCAGCATGAGGGGCGTGCGCACGGGCACCGTCTTCTCGGCGTTTCCGTACGCACCCTCTTGTCCGGCCACTACCATGACGCGCACCGAACCCACGTACATGGGCAGTCGCAACGCGTGTTTCCGTTTCTCTCCCTTCCCGAGGGCGAAGGGACCGACGAACTTCACCACCGGTTTGAAGCGGTTGGCCTTGGCGTCGGCCGGCTTGAGCGTGGCGTCGCCACCGGTGCTGAAGAGCGAGGCGTACTTGCCGGCGGTGGCGCCCAGCACGTTGTCGTACATGTCCCACGTGCGTATGCCGAGCGCCTCGCGGGCGTAGAACTCGTTCCACGGGTCGGGCGTGCGGAAGTTGGTGAGGTCCAGCAATCCGTCGTCGACGATGGCCAGCGTGTAGGTCATCGGCTTGCCGCTCTTCTCGCTCACGGTGACGTCGAAGTCGGCCTCGGGACGCAGCACGTCCACCATGTCGATTTGCGGGCGCAGCTCCGTCTCCTTGTTGACTACCAGCACCGGCACCACGCCATACATGCGTATGGGCAGGTCGTTCACCGTCTGCGTGTGGGGTTGCAGCAGGCTGATGTGGAGGTAGGCGTTGGGCGCCATCTCGGGGGTGATGTCGAAGGTGTACTTCGTGTCGCCTTCGGTGGCGATATCGATCCACTCTTGCTTCAGTATGGTGGTTCCGTTCTCGATGGAGGCCAGTGCCCGTCCGCCCGCCGCGGCGGGGATGATGGCGGTGGCCTTGTCGCCCGCGGCGTACGTCTCCTTGTCGAGCGAGAAGGTGAGCATCTTCACGCCGCTGGGATCTTTCCGCGAGGAGCGTCCCCGCCAGTCGGGCCAGTCGATGTAGACCGTGCCGCCGGTGGCGTGTCCGCTGTCGGGGTCCTTGACGTAGACGAGGTAGCGTCCCCAGTCGGGATAGTTCACCCTGAAGGTGAACGACGCCTTTCCGCCTTGCGTGTTCAGCTTGCCCGTGGCTACGGGGGTGATGGAGCTGCTGTTGATGTACGCGTCGAACGAGCGGTTGTCGCTGTTCTCCCACCACCAGCTCCAGTCGATGCGGTATATCTTGTACTCCAGTCCGGAGCGGTTCACGGGTTGTCCTTTGGGGTTTATCGTCACGACGTCGAACGTGTGGTCGCGGTCGGTCTCGATGTATTTCCCCTTAGGCTCGTTCAGGTTGATGCCCACGTACGAGCTGAAAGGCGAGAAGGGCACGCTCTGGGTGAAGAAGCTGGCGTCGCCTCCCGGCTCGAACACGCGGGTGGTGAGGGTGGCATTGAGCATGCCCGGGGCGTTGCCCGATTCGGGGAGCTTGAGCACGACGTTGGCTTTTCCCCCGGCGTCGAGCGAGCCGTCGTACACCTCCTCCTTGGTGCTGGTGAAGTCGGTGGCGGGGTTGTTGAAGAGGTATTGGTTGTAGTTCTTGAACTGCGTGTTGGCCCGTGTGAGCGACATCTCCACCTTGGCTTTCAGGTTGGATGCCGTGGCTCCGGTGAGCCAGGCCGCGCTGAGCGGGGCGTTGATCTGCCCGCTCGAGGCGTCGAGCAGCTGTGGGAGGTCGAGGTTGATCTTCAGCCTGTTGGGCTTGATGGTCTCAATGCGCAGGCTCTTGTGGAAGGCTGTGCCTCCCACCTTGACATAGGCGTTCCAGACGCCGGTGGGGTCGTCGGCTTTGGTGGCGAGGTTGAAGACGTAGAATCCGTTCGTCCCCTTGGTCACCACCTGCTTGGTATAGAACTGTCCTTGCGGGTTGTACAGCTCGAGCGTTACGGGGTGTCGGTCGGGTATTCGCTTCTCGCGGTCCTCGAGCATGAAGGTGACGTGCAGCGTGTCGCCCGGTCGCCACACGCCCCGCTCGCCGTAAACGAATCCTTTCAGCCCTTTCCGTATCTCCTTTCCGCCCACGTCGAAGCGGCTGGTCGACAGCTCCTCGCCGTCGACCACGCGTACGTAGGCTTTCTGCTTCTCGACTTCGGCCGTCACGATGAAGGGCTGTCCCTTGAGGGCGAGGCGGGCGAATCCGCTGCCGTCCGTCGTACCTTGCGCGATGGGTTGCAGCTGGAAGTTGTAGGCGGTGACCGTCGCGCCGCTGACGGGCTGCGCGGTGAGCATGTCGGTCACGGTAGCCCACAGCTGTCCGGCGGAGTTCTTCTTTACGATGAGACCCAGGTTGGAGGCGAAGACGTTGCATTGGGCGATGCGGTCGTTGGTCATGTAGTAGGAAGCGTGGCAGGGGTTGTCGCGTTCCCGCCAACTATATTCGCTCCAGTCCATGGAGGGGTTGCTATAATAATAGTAGGCCTCGGGGGTATCCCACGTCTCTTCGTCGTCTTCCGTCAGTCCGCTGGCGGTGGCTTGCACCATTCCTTGCGAGGGGATGTTCTTGGCGAAGCTCTTCTTCCCCTCGTCGCCCGCCCCGGCGCACGGATAGGCCGAGTATTCCTGGCTGAAGGTGAGGTAGACGCGGTAGATGGCTCCCGGCTCCTGGCGGATGAGTCCCGAGAGGTCGATGGAATAATCCTGCCACTGGTGCAGGTCCTTGGTGCCGTCTTCGTTGAGCCAGAGTGTCTTCTTGTACACCATGCGTCCCGAACGCCGCAGCTCGCCCGAGCCGGCGAGCGTGTTGGTCTGCATGAACATGAGCACGTTCTTCTCGAAGATGCGGACAACGCTGAGGTCGACAGCATAGAGATTCACCGCCCGGAAGGGGAGGATGAGGTTCTTCGAATCGGGCAATATGGCGGCGTCGACGCCGATCCGCACCTGTGGTTTGATACGTTGCTCGCTGAAGGATAGGGTAGTGGTGGTGAGCAGTTTCTTGTCGGCCATGCTCCTCACGCCGGGATGCACCACGAGGGTGAGCTTCTCCAGGTCGTTCGGCTCGAAGTAGACGTACACTTTATTGTCTTCTACCTGGAAGATGTAGTTGGAGAGTTCCTGGATCTGGATAAGACCTTTGAGGTCTTGCGTTTGCGACACGGGTTCGGAGAAAGTGATCGCTATGCCGTTCTCCGGCTCGTCCACCCGCCGGGCGGAGAGTAGCTTGAAGGCGTCCTTGGAGGGGATGGTGATGCTGACGGATTCTCCCTCCTTGTAATCGAGGTTGTTTTTCCGCACCTTCACGACGACGTTGAACTCGTCGGCCTCCATGGCGATGGGATCGAGGCTGAAGACGTATCGGTCAGCCCGTCCCGTGGGGGTGATCGTCACGGGATAGGTCTGGCTCTCGTCGTCCTCGCGGTAGGCGGTGAGCAGCTCTTTGATGTCGTCGGCTTTCATGGCATCGCTGAATAGAAGGTATCCGCTGGCGTTCACGCTCCCGGGGGTGTTGGCGGTGATGGTTACCGGGTCGGCGGTGAGCGTCAGGCTTCGTTCCTGCACGCGGAAGGAGAACTTGAACTCTTTCAGCTCCTTCTCTACCTCGGCGAAGCGTCCCAGCTGGAAGGTGGTCTCGTAGAGCGTGCCGGGCTTCAGCTCGCCCTCCTCGGGCGTGAACTCTATGACGCTATTGCTCACCCAGTGCGCCTCGCCCTTGAGGGATGGCGTGAAGCTGAAGGGGTTGTCTTTCAGCGCGATTCCGGTTTCCACTAAAGGTTGTTCCTGTGTCAGCTCCACGCGTATGCTGGCCGCGCGCGAGATGATGCCACCCGTGTAGGCGTTGACGTAGGCGGCATAGTCGGATGAGGGGGATATGTCCTTCCCGCTTTTGCAGGAACCGACACAGAGAGTCAAGGCCGCCAGAAGCGAAAGGGTGGCTTGCCGAAGGGGGAATGATAGCTGCTTCATGATGAATTGTTTTCTGTTCGAGCCACAAATATAGGATAAATTCATCAATAGATGTTATCTTCGTGTCGAAATAGATACTTTTTTCCGTATCTTTGCCCCCCTCAACAACTTACTGTAACGCATGAAATACTTGAAAATACTCTTTGCCGTGTCCATGGTGTTCATCTTATGCACGGCGGCTACCCAGAAGAAAGACGCGCCCCAAACGGTCTACGCGTTCGGCGTGGCGGCCTCGTTCACCGATAGCGTGGTTTACTTCACCGATATCCAGCTGCTCGACAGCGGACGCCTCACCAAGGAGGGCTTCCTCGTAGGGAGGGAGCTGTACAGCTACCAGCTGAAAAACTATGTGGAGGGAGGTGGCCTGCAGCGCAACAGCACCTGCATGATCTACTTCGCGCCCAGCAAGAAGAAGATTGACAAAGAGCTGGCACGCATGCTCGGCAAGTACAAGAAAGGCCAGGGTGTCAGGCTGGAGACGCTCTCCCAAGAACGTTTTAAGTTTACCAAACCCCAAGAATGAAAGAGTAGTGATTAGTGATTAGTGCTGAACGCCCTTACACGCCAATCATTATAAAATCTGTGTGAATCTGTGTAATCTGTGGTGAACTCCCGCTAACCACCAACCACTAATCCCTAATCCCCCGTTTTCTATGAGAAAGAACAAAATCCATATCCTATATCTGTTCCTGACGTGCCTGTCGTTCTCCTTCGCGGCTTGCGGGAACGACGACGAACCGTCGTTGCCGCTATCGGCACGCACGGTGCTGGTCTACGTGGCTGGCGACAACAGCCTGGACGATTTCGTGGCCGACGACCTCGCCCAGATGAAGCAAGGCATACAGCGCGTGGACGTGAACCGGTACAACCTGCTGGTGTACATCGACGACGGTTCGGCGGATTGCCGATTGGTGCGCCTGCTGGCCGATGGATCGGAAGAGGTGATAAAGACGTATCCCCCGCAAAATTCCGTGGGCGTAGACGTGATGCGGGGTGTGCTCGCCGATGCCTTCGACCGTTTCCGTGCCGAGAGCTATGGGCTGGTGCTCTGGTCGCATGGCGACGGCTGGCTGCCGGGCACTACGCCCACCACCCGCTGGTGGGGCCAAGATCTCTCCGGCCATAGTTACCTCGGTGTGCCCGAGCTGCACACGGCGTTGCGGTCGGCTCCCCATCTCGACTTCCTCCTTTTCGACGCTTGCTTCATGCAAGCCGTGGAGGTGGCCTACGAGCTTCGCGACCGCGCTTCGTACATCATCGGTTCGCCCACCGAGATACCCGGTCCGGGCGCTCCCTACCAGACGGTGGTACCGGCCATGTTGTCGGCTACCGCTGCCTCGACTACGGCTACCGCCACCGCCTCGGCCTACTACACTTATTATGCCGATAGCTACAACGATTACTCTTCCGAGTGGTCGTACGGTGCGTCGGTCGCTACGGTGGACACCGACATGCTCGACATCTTGGCTGACGCCACCCGCGCCATCCTCTCCGCCCACGTTCCGGTGGGAGAGAGCATCAGCACCGCCGGCCTGCTGAATTACGACCGTCGCAGTTCCGGCGGAAAGGTCGGCTACTATGACCTGGACCGGCTGATACACTCGATAGCCACGCCCGCTGAATACTCGGCCTGGCGCACGGCGTTCGATGCTGCCGTGACATACGCCCAGACGACCCCTACCAACTACTCCATGTACATCGGCGGAGGTTTCTCCATGAACGGCTTCGCCGGCCTGTCGACCTACGTCCCCGGCTCCTCGTCAGAGACCAACGACGCCTACTACCGCCAGTTGCGATGGGCCGAGGCTGTGGGGTGGTGAGTACGAATACCCTTTCCCGGGAATACGGATTGGCGTTGAAAGCGCACGAAATGGGTCGCGATACCTGTTTCGCGACCATTATGTAGGCTTTCGCGACGGTTTTTGTTGAGGAAAAGCCTATCTTTGTAACGCTTTAGAAAGACGTCGCGGCGCTTCGGCAGTTATTCCCGTATCTCCCCCTTACGGTTATGGCTATCGGGCGCCGCGATTCGTATGCGGTCTATGTCGGGCGCCCAGCCATAATTGTTGCCCAGCCGCACTTGGTTGTATCCGGGGCGTAGGTTAATGGGGACCGTGACCGTGTCTATGCTTCCCTTGCTGTCGAGGTTGTCGACGGCAGCCTGCCGTTCGCCGTTTACCGTCACCTCCAGCCTGCGCGGCTTGTCGCAACCGTAGCTCACGGTGAGGGTATATCGCCCGCCCTTCTGGCTGTACACTTCCGGCCATTCCACGTAGTTCTCGGGCTTTCCGCCCACGTTGGCCACCTTTATTCCTCCCGAGCTTCCGGCAGAGCGCTCGTAGTGTATCTGCTTGGGATTCTTGCCGAGATCGTCGTAGCACGGCAGGTAGGCCCATTCGGCTTCGTAAGAGGTGGGTTCCAGACGCTGTTCGGCGGTGAGTTTCCAGATCAGTACGCTTCGGGGAGGCACCATGCGCGTTATCGTATGGCCCAGGTCACCCAGTTCCTGGTGATGGATGAGGTCGCGTGCCGTCACCTTTCCGCCCAGTTCGAGCTGGCTCAGGGGAACGCTGAAGCGGCAGGCGCTGTCCGACGGGTTGTACAGGGCTACGGCCCGTGTCAGCCCGCGCTTGCTCCCGATGTCCTTCACGAGCGCGTAGCCTTTGCCTTGGCGTGCGGCCACGTAGGCTTGCAGGCCCAGCGGGTCTTGGTTGAGGGCGATGAGTTCTTCGTTCTTCAGCAAGGTGAGGGAGGAGGGGGGGATGGTGGTGAGGTCGCACCCGATGAGCAGGGGCGAACTCATGATGCACCACATCCCGAAGTGCACCTCTTCCTCGTTCGGCGCCAGCCCGCGTCCGATCTCGAGCATATCCATGTCGTTGTAGTGTCCGCCGCCGGCGTAGGCCGACAGGTATAGGTTCTTGTCGATGATATATTTCACCGACTTCCAGCTGGGGTTGATATCCGAGCTGACGCGCCAGGAGCGCGCCATTCGCCGTGCCCAGGTGCCGGGGAAAGCCCATCGGCAGATGTTGATGGAGACATCGTGCCTGCCCGTGGCGAGGATGGCTTGGTGTATGGCTTCGTAGCGTCGCTCCTCGTCGAGGCCCAGCTCCTGTCCGCCGCAGTAGTCGATCTTGATGAAGTCGTATCCCCACCTCTTGAGGTAGAGGTCGATGTCCTGCCGCTCGTGTCCGTAGAGGCCGGCGCCCACACCGTTGGCGTCGTTGTCCCAGATGGATCCGCAAGTGTTGCCCCCGGCGTCGGAGTAGATTCCCGCGCGCAGGCCCAGGGAGTGGATGTAGTCGGCCACGACCTTCATGCCGTTGGGGAAGCGCGTGGGATGGGCATGCATCTCGCCCGTCGCGTCGCGGTGCCCGAAGAATCCGTCGTCCACGTTGATGTACAGGTATCCGGCCTCTTTCAGCCCTTGTGCCACGAGGGCGTCGGCTTGCTTTTCGATAAGTTGTTGGTTGATGTTCACACGATACGTGTTCCACGAACTCCATCCCATCAGGGGCGGGTCGATCTTGGCGTTTTGCGCGGCGCATGGGGCGGAGGCGAGCAAGGCGGCTCCCATCCATCCCGCGAGTAAAAGATGTCTCATACGTTGGGTTCGATGTTTGTTAGGGTCATGCCTACGTTGGCTTGATGGGGCAAAGATAGTGTTAAATAGAGAAAAAGAGAGCCTCTCCGGGGCTATTTCCTCGCCAAGCCGTTGTCTATTAAGAACTTTTTCAGTTATTTTGTGCGTGCGTTAGTGCTTTAATCAATAAACTCAAAGGTACGGCTATGAAAAAGATGAAAGGGCATCTCCTTGCGATCTGGCTGTTGGCAGGCTCGCCGTGGGCCGGGTCGATGGCAGTGCTGGCGCAAGAATCTTCCGCCGGATTCGTCACGGTGGAGGGAGTGGTGAGGGACGACGATTCCAACCGCCGGTTGGAGAACGTGAACGTCTCCGTACGGGGCACGCACATCGGCACGGTGACCAACGCCGAGGGCGCTTTCGTACTCAAGATGAGCGAGGCCGAGGCCCGGGCGGGACTCGACGTGTCGCATATCGGGTATTTCAACCGGCATGTCGCCCTTACGGGCAAGTTTCCCATCAAGCTCAACATCCGCGTCAAGCCTTATGCCAACCTGCTGAAGGAGGTGATGGTGTACGGTGCCGACAACGCCCGCGGGCTGGTGGAAAAAGCGCTCGAGAAAGTACCCCTCAACTACAGCGATACCCGCGAGATGCTCACTGCCTTCTACCGCGAGACGGTACGGAAGCGGAACCGCTACATCAGTGTCTCCGAAGCGGTGATGGACATCCTCAAGACACCCTACGACCGACGCTCCGTGGCCGCCGACAAGGTATGGATACTGAAGGGACGACGGCTGCTCAGCCAACGGGCGGCCGATACGCTCTCGGTGAAGGTAATGGGTGGCCCCAACGTGGCGCTCTACCTCGACGTGGTGAAGAACGACAATGCTCTGCTGACGCCCGACGAGCTGGACTACTACGAGTTCAGCATGGCGCCTGCCGAGATGGTGGCCGACCGCCCGCAGTATGTCGTGGAGTTCCGCCCGCGGGTGTTGCTGCTCTACGCGCTCTTCAGGGGGAAGATATTCATCGATGCCTCGAACCTCGCCTTCACCCGCGTGGAGATGAGCCTCGACATGAGCGACCGCTCCAAGGCCACCTCGGCCATGTTGCAAAAGAAACCGTTCGGGTTGCGCTTCCGTCCCCAGGAGTTTTCGTTCCTCGTCACCTACAAGCAGGTGGGCGACCGCACCTACCTCAACTACGTCCGCAACACCATCCGCTTCAGGTGCGACTGGAAGCGGCGCCTCTTCGCCACCGGCTATACCGTGGTGACGGAGATGGTGGTGACCGACCGTGCCGAGGCCACGCCCGGCAATACGCCCGACACCAAGCCTTTCGGCAAGCGGCAGGTATTCTACGACAAGGTGAGCCTATACGCCGACCCCGACTTCTGGGGAGCGTACAACATCATCGAACCGACCGAATCGCTCGAGCACGCCGCGGGGAAATTGCGGCGGGCGGACTGACCCAGGCCATTCCCCGCTCCATCACGGCACGAAGCGTATGCAGACGGGCTTGTCCATCGCGATTCCGGCTCCGGCTTTCTCCGTGAGCAATCCCGTGGCGGCGTCGCGTCCGAATACCTGGATAACTTGGCTGTCGCGGCAGGCTACCAACAGGTATTTGCCGTTGGGGGTGATGGCGAAGTTACGCGGGTGTATGCCTGTGGGCTGGTAGCCTACCCGTGCCAGTGTCCCGTCCGTGGGATCGACGCTGAATATGGCTATGCCGTCACCCTTGAGGCGGTTGCTGGCGTAGAGGAATCGTCCGTCGGGGCTGACATGGATGTCCGCACTCCCGCCCGCTTTCAGCGTGTCGGCGAGTATCGTTTGTCGCTCCACCAGGTTGCCGTCGGTGTAGTCGAACGCGATGACCGTGCCCGCAAGCTCGTTGATGAGATAGGCGTGGCTGCCGTCGGGCGCGAAGGTCAGATGGCGCGGTCCCGATCCCGCCGCTACGGTGTATGCTTTGGGTGTCCCCTCCTTTAGGAGCGGCAGCCCGTTGGCGGCATTGGCTCGCACGTCCAGCTCGAACTTATGGATACGGTCCGTGCCCAGGTCGTCGCCGAAGAGATATTTCCCGTCGGGAGCGATACGCACGCAGTGCAGGTAAGGTTTGGTTTGTCGTTCCTGGTTCGGTCCCGAGCCGGCGAACTGGATAATGGCCGTGGCGGGGAGGAGTGAGCCATCGGTGTTGATGGGTAGGGCAGATATGCTTCCGCCGCCGTAATTGGCCGTCACCACGTAGTTGCCGTTGGTGACGATGTAGCACGGAGAGTCGCCGCCCGTCTTCTGGCTGCCCAGCGTGCGGAACGTCCCGTCTCTCTTGTCAAAGGCGAAAGCGGTGACCACGGCGTGCTCGTCGTCCTGCTCGCTCACGGCGTAGACGAACTTGCCGTCGGCCGATGGGGTGAGAAACGAAGGGTCGGCTACTTCCACCAGGCTTAGCGGGGTGGCCTTGCCCGTCTCTTGGTCGAAACGGAAGCTATAGATCCCCTTGCTGGTACCTGAGGTGTAGGTGCCAACCAGCATGGTCAGCTCGTTGGATGTTCTTGGGGAACAGCCGCCCAGCAGGAGCGTGCCCAAGCTGGCGGCACAGAGCGTAAAGCGCATTTTTCGCATAGGATGAATGTTGCTTGACCACAGATTACACAGATTTGCGCAGATTCGATGTTTTTTAGGAGAGTTTGTGATGTTTGGGTCTCTCCTCCGTCACTTCGTGACACCAGTGGCTGGCTAACCATTGGAAATAATCTGCGCGAATCGGTGTAATCTGTGGTGAAATAGAGATGATTACTTCTTTTGGCGCAGAGCCTCGAAGATGAGGCCTTCCAGTTCCTCGGCCAGCTCGGGATTGTCGGCGATGCATTGCTTGGAGGCGTCGCGTCCTTGTCCCAGCTTGGTGTCGTTGTAGCTGTACCAGGCTCCGCTCTTCTTGATGATGCCGAGGTCGGCCCCGAGGTCGATAATCTCGCCCGAGTGTGAGATGCCCTCGCCGAACATGATGTCGAACTCCGCCCTGCGGAAGGGAGGTGCCACCTTGTTCTTCACCACCTTCACCTTGGTCTGCCGTCCCAGCACCTCTTCGCCGTCCTTGATCTGTTGGCCCGGGCGGATGTCGAGGCGCACGGAGGAGTAGAATTTCAGGGCGTTGCCACCGGTGGTGGTCTCGGGGTTGCCAAACATTACGCCTATCTTCTCGCGCAGCTGGTTGATGAAGATGCAGGTGGTGCGCGTCTTGCTCACCGAGGCGGTGAGTTTGCGCAGCGCTTGCGACATGAGACGGGCTTGCAGACCGACTTTGTTCTCGCCCATGTCGCCCTCTATCTCCGCCTTCGGGGTGAGTGCCGCCACGGAGTCGATGACGATGATGTCGATGGCCGACGAGTGAATCAGTTGGTCGGCGATCTCCAGCGCCTGCTCCCCGTTGTCGGGTTGCGAGATCAGGAGGTTGTCGACGTCCACGCCCAGCTTCGCCGCGTAAAAGCGGTCGAAGGCGTGCTCGGCGTCGATGAAGGCGGCGATGCCACCCGCTTTCTGCGCCTCGGCTATGGCGTGTATGGCCAAGGTGGTCTTGCCCGACGATTCCGGTCCGTATATCTCGATGATTCTCCCTCGCGGGTAGCCTCCTACGCCCAGCGCGGCATTCAGCCCGATGGAGCCGGTGGGGATTACGTCTATCTGTTCCACCTCCTCGCTGCCCATCTTCATCACGGAGCCTTTCCCGAAGCTCTTCTCGATTTTTTCCATGGCAGCCTGTAAGGCTTTTAGTTTCTGGGTGGACGCCGATTTATCGTCCCCCTCAAAGTTGAGTTCGTCTTTCTTAGCCATATAAGCTTTTTAATTATGGATTAATTTCAGTATTTGAGCGGCGTGCTCTTTGGTCTTTATCTCTTTAGGGGCGATGATTCGCTCCACGATGCCCTCTTCGTTGATGAGGAAGGTGGTGCGAAACGTCCCCATGTACTTGCGTCCGTACATGCTCTTCTCGCCCCATACGCCAAAGGCTTCCACGAGCTTCTTGTCCGTGTCGGCTATCAGCGGGAAGGGAAGCTGGTACTTCTCGATAAACTTCGTGTGCGACTTTTCGTCGTCCACGCTCACGCCTATCACTTCGTAGCCGGCGTCGCGCAGCTCGGCGTAACTGTCGCGCAGGCTGCAAGCCTCGGCCGTGCAACCCGACGTGTTGTCCTTCGGATAGAAATACAACACGATCTTGCGCCCCTTATAGGCGCTCAGGCGAATCTCCTCGCCATTCTCGTTCACGCCCAACAGCTCGGGCGCTTTATCTCCTACTTTCATCTTTTTAAATTAAGAATTAAGAATTAAGAATGAAGAGCGTGGAGTAAGGGGGGATAGGGGAAATATCAGATACGCAGGTTTTATCGCGTGCGGCCCATTCTTCATTCTTCATTAAATTAAAGTTCCAAGTCTCCGTCGAATACTTCGTGCCAAGGCAGGCCTTGCTTGTTGAGTTGCTCCATGAAGGGGTCGGGGTTGAATTGTTCCACGTTGTTCACTCCCGGCCGTTTCCATTCGCCCTTGAAGAACATCATGGCGCCAATCATGGCGGGCACGCCCGTGGTGTAGCTCACGCCTTGCATGCCGGTCTCCTTGTAGGCGGCCTGGTGGCTGCAATTGTTGTACACGTAATAGGTGCGCTCCTTGCCGTCCTTCAGTCCGCGGATGCGGCAGCCGATGGAGGTCTCGCCTTCGTAGTTCTCGCCCAGGTCTTGCGGGTTGGGCAGCACGGCTTTGAGGAACTGCAGGGGGACGATCTTCATCCCGTTGTAGTCCACCTCGTCGATGCGTGCCATGCCGATATCCTGAATGACGCGGAGGTGCGTGAGGTATTCCTGGCCAAACGTCATCCAGAAACGCGCGCGCTTGATGGTGGGGAAATGCTTGACGAGCGATTCGAGTTCCTCGTGGTAAAGCAAGTACGAATCGCGGGGGCCGATGTTGGGGTAGGTGAGGTCCTTATGTATCTCCAGGGGCTTGGTGGTAACCCATTGCCCGTTCTCGTAGTAGCGTCCGTTCTGGGTAATCTCGCGGATGTTGATCTCGGGGTTGAAGTTGGTGGCGAACGCCTTGTGGTGGTCGCCGGCGTTGCAGTCCACGATGTCGAGATAGTGTATCTCGTCGAAGTGATGTTTGGCGGCGTAGGCGGTATAGATGCCGCTCACGCCCGGGTCGAAGCCGCATCCGAGGATGGCGGTCAGCCCCGCTTCCTTGAAGCGTTCGTGGTAAGCCCATTGCCAACTGTACTCGAAGTGCGCCACGTCCTTCGGCTCGTAGTTGGCCGTGTCGAGGTAGTTGACGCCCGCCTTGAGGCAGGCTTCCATGATGGTGAGGTCTTGGTAGGGTAGGGCGACGTTGATCACCATCTCGGGCTTGAAGTCGTTGAACAAGGCTACCAGCTCGTCCACGTTGTCGGCGTCGACCTTGGCCGTCCGTATGGCGGGATTGCCTATGGCTTTCACTATTCGGTCGCACTTCTCCTTGGTGCGGCTGGCTATCATGATGTCGGTGAACACGTCGGCATTCCGCGCCACCTTGTGCGCCACGACGGTGCCTACACCGCCCGCTCCGATAATAAGTACTCTGCTCATTTCTTCTATAAATGCTTCTAAATTGAGTAATTAAGAATTGTTGACGGAACAAATATACGGCATTATTTTCAGATAACGACGGAGCCTATACTTTTTTTAATGAATATCGTTCAAGGAGACCTCCTGCGGGAGGTGTTCGCGGAGATTAAGCAAGTGCGGGAGCTTGGCCGTTTGCGAATTATCCCCTACCTTCGCGTCGATAAGGAAACAAAAAAACAGTATCCCAAAACGAGAGACATTATGAAAAGTATGAAGAAGAATCCATTCAAGAAGCTCCGTATCGGTAGTTATCTGCGCGAACTTTCTGTCGTGATTATCGGTATCGGCATAACGCTTTACGCAAGCAATCTGGTTGCGTCGTGCAACGGGCAGCGCAATTTGGACGCGCAACTGAAAGCCATCTACGCCGAGCTGAGAGAGAACAACATGTTGCTGGAAGAGCATATCGAGACGTTGAAGAGATATGTGCGGTTCCGCGACATGATAACCTCCTATACGACATCCGACCAGCCCATTCCACAAGACAGCGTGGCGCAATACGCCAACCTGTTGGACATCGGCATCGGCAGCACGCTATATAAACACTCGGCTTACGATCTGCTGTTATACAGCGGAAATATGCTACTTATTAAAGATAAGAAGAGGCTGGCGGCCATCGGCAACTGCTACGCCGACCTGGAACTCATCAATAAAACGTGGGATGTGATAAACTCCATGAAAAGGGAGATGCTTATGTCACTCTATAGCACGGGCATATCCCTGCGGGATATTGATTTCAA
Source organism: Mediterranea sp. (in: CFB group bacteria) (assembly GCA_031261785.1). Lineage (GTDB taxonomy): Bacteria > Bacteroidota > Bacteroidia > Bacteroidales > Bacteroidaceae > Bacteroides. The sequence continues at coordinate 24,295 of JAISIZ010000002.1, read as the reverse complement.
CAAACCCGAGTGGAGGAAGACGCGGAACTTCTATAGCGAGTTCATCGGCGGACAGGGACACGCTTTGGAGACACAAAGGGAGATAGCGGAGGTGCTGGATGGAAAATAAATATTTCCGGTTCGTCATCGAACCATTAATGGATAATTCATGTTAATGGAATGCGGAGGCAGAGAAGTTTTGCTTAACTTTGCCGCCGGTTTTAACTTAAAACATAACAGAACATGAAAAAGGTTTTTGTTTCAATGTGCATGGCACTCGCAGCGTTTGCCATGTCGTCCTGCCGCTCTGCCGACCAGACGGCTTCCCTGTCGGCCATCAATGGCGAGTGGAACATCGTGAAGGTGAACGGCCAGGCTGTTCCCGCGGGCGAAGGTAACCAGCCGTTCATCGGCTTCGACGTGCAGAAGAAGGCCATCCACGGAAATGCGGGCTGCAACCGCATGGGTGGCGAGTTCACCACGGCTGCCAAGAACGCCATCTCTTTCTCCAGGGTGGTGACCACCAAGATGGCTTGTCTCAACATGACAGCCGAGGACCGTGTGCTGAAGGCGCTCAACGCCGTGCAATCCTACAAAGTGTTGCGCAATGGCGACGTCTCACTGCTGGACAACAGCAAGAAGCAAGTGCTCCTGCTGGAGAAGAAAAAGTAGGGAGTAAGTTGACGAGTCGACAAGTTGACGGGTCGACAAGTCTACAAGCAGACAACCGGGCGAGTTGACAAAGGGAATCAGGATAGCAAGACTATCTCCCCTTGTCAACTCGCCCTTTGGTTCCTTGTCAATTTAGTGCGACGTGTATCCGCCGTCGACCAGGAATTGCGACCCCGAGATGAACGAGGCACGGTCGGATAGCAGGAAGGCCACGGCGTCGGCCACTTCCTCATCGGTGCCGAAGCGTCCTTGCGGATGCTGGGAGATGAGCAATTCGCGGGCTTCGGCAGACATGTTCTTCAGCAGTGGGGTCTCGATGTATCCCGGATGCACGGAGTTGATGCGGATCCCCTTGTCGGCATAGCCCAGCGCGGCAGCTTTCGTGAGGCCCGTCACGCCATGCTTGGCGGCCACGTAGCCCACGGCGGTGGCCTCGCCCACGATGCCGAGGATGGAAGAGGTATTGACGATGGCGCCTCCGCCTGCCCGCAGGATGGCGGGAATCTCGGCGTGCATGCCATAGAACACGGCGTTGAGGTTCACTTCGATCACCTTGCGATAGCCATCGATATCGATGTCGGCCAGCAGTCCGGCGGGTCCGCCGATGCCGGCGTTATTGAACGCGAGGTGCAGCGCGCCGAACTTCTCCTCGGCGAATGCCACCGCCGCTTCCATAGCTTTGGGATCGGTCACGTCGGCCTGGAAGGCGAAGGCGTTTCCGCCCAGCTCCCTGATGTTTTTGGCCACGGCTTCGGCGCCGGACATCTGCATATCTACGACAATCACATCGGCTCCTTGGCGAGCCATCTTCTCGGCAGTAGATTTTCCGATACCGGAAGCTCCGCCTGTCACGAGCAATACTTTTCCTTCGAAGCGGTGCTCGTACACTTGATACGTTTTCTTAGTCATATTCAATTGTTTAAAAGAGATTTATAATACACTAAATACAACTAAGGAACACGCCGGCGAAAAGAATTGTTTATCCGGAGAGATGGAATTACGCTTTCCGCAAGGCGGCGATGCTCTCTTTCAGCGAGGCGATAATGCTCTCCGCGTCGGCCTGTTTCTGGCGTTCCAGGGCTATCACGGCCTCGGGCGCGTTATTAACAAACTTTTCGTTTCCAAGTTTTTTCAGTACGCCTTGCAGGAATCCTTCCTTGTGCTTCAGCTCGGCTTCCATGCGGGCTATCTCGGCTTCCGCGTCGACGAGGCTTCCCAGCGGCACGGCATACTCGGTGGTTCCCACCATGAAGACGGCGGCTCCGTCGGGCTTGGCGCTCACCTCCTCAATGGCGGAGAGGTTGCACATCTTGGCGATGACTTCCTGATAGAGCGTCGCCACGGCGCTCTCGCCCGCGACCACTTGCAGGGCGAGCGGCTCTTTCTGCGCGATGTTCTTTTGCTGGCGGATGGCGCGGACGCCGGTGATGATCTCCTTCACCGCTTCCATCTGGGCCAGCTCCAGCGTCTTCTCCTTGTAATAGCCGTCGTCGCCCTTCATGGCGTCCACCATCAGGCTCACGCTCTCCCCCTTGGTCTCTTGGGGCAGCTGTTGCCAGAGTTCCTCGGTGATGAAGGGCATGAAGGGGTGCAGCAGGTGCAGCAGTTGGTTCATGTAGCCGAGCGTCGTGCGGTAGGTGCCGCCGTCGATGGGTTGTCCGTAGGCGGGCTTTATCATCTCGAGATACCAGCTCGAGAACTCGTCCCAGAAGAGTTTGTAGACCACCATCAACGCTTCGCTGAGGCGATACTTCTTGAAGAGGTCGGCCACTTCGGCCGTCGCTTCGCTCAGTTTGGCCTCGAACCAGTCGGACGCGTGCGCCGAGATCATCGGCGCCTCCAGCGTGTCGTCCACCTGCCAGCCGCTGATGAGGCGGAAGGCGTTCCATATCTTGTTGTTGAAGTTGCGTCCCTGTTCGCAGAGGACGTCGTCGAACAGGATGTCGTTGCCGGCGGGTGCCGAGAGCATCATGCCCATGCGTACGCCGTCGGCGCCGTACTTGTCGATAAGCTCGAGCGGGTCGGGCGAGTTGCCGAGCGACTTGGACATCTTCCGTCCCAGCTTGTCGCGTACGATGCCGGTGAAGTAGACGTTGCGAAAGGGCATCTCTCCCTCGTACTCGTAGCCGGCCATGATCATGCGGGCCACCCAGAAGAAGATGATGTCCGGCCCCGTCACCAGGTCGCTGGTGGGGTAGTAGTACTTGATCTCCTCGTTACCGGGATGGTTGATGCCGTCGAACAGGGAGATGGGCCATAACCAGGAAGAGAACCAGGTGTCGAGACAATCCTCGTCTTGGCGCAAGTCTTCGGCCTTCAGCGCGGGGTTGCCGCTCTTGGCGCGGGCCAGCGTCAGCGCTTCCTCGGGCGTGACGGCCACCACGAATCCTCCTTCGGGCAGAAAGTAGGCGGGTATGCGGTGTCCCCACCACAGCTGTCGGCTGATGCACCAGTCCTTGATGTTCTCCAACCAGTTGCGGTAGGTGTTCTTGTATTTCGGGGGGTAGAATTTCAGCTCGTCGCTCATCACGGGCGGCAGGGCCATGTCGGCGAAGTGGCGCATGCTGAGGAACCACTGCATGGAGAGCTTCGGCTCTATCACCACGTTGGTGCGTTCGGAGTAGCCCACCTTGTTGACGTAGGCTTCGGTCTTCTCGAGCAGGCCGGCGGCTTCGAGGTCTTTCTCGATCTGCTCGCGCACGTCGAAGCGGTCCAAACCCACGTACAGTCCGGCGGCTTCGCTGAGCGTGCCGTTGTCGTTGAAGATGTCGATGCTTGGCAGGTTGTATTTCTCGCCCAGCATATAGTCGTTCACGTCGTGCGCGGGGGTCACCTTGAGGCAGCCGGTGCCGAACTCGATGTCGACGTACTCGTCCTCGATGACGGGTATGGAGCGTCCCACCAGCGGCACGATGACGCGCCGTCCCTTCAGCCAGGCGTTCTTGGGGTCGTTGGGGTTGACGCACATGGCGGTGTCGCCCATGATGGTTTCCGGGCGGGTGGTGGCCACCACGGCGTAGCGCCCTTCGGCGTCGCCATCGACCATGTAGCGCAGGTAGTACAGCTTGCCGTGTTCCTCCTTATAGATCACCTCCTCGTCGGAGAGGGCGGTGAGCGCCTTCGGGTCCCAGTGCACCATGCGCACGCCCCGGTAGATGAGGCCTTTGTTGTATAGGTCGACGAATACGCGGACGACGCTCTCGCTCCGCACCTCGTCCATGGTGAAGGCGGTGCGGTCCCAGTCGCACGAGGCGCCCAGCTTGCGCAGTTGCTTGAGGATGATGCCGCCGTGTTCCTCTGTCCACGCCCAGGCGTGCTTCAGGAACTCCTCGCGGGTGAGGTCGCTCTTCCGTATGCCCTGCCCGGCGAGGCGGTTTACCACCTTGGCCTCGGTGGCGATGGAGGCGTGGTCGGTGCCGGGCACCCAGCAGGCGTTCTTGCCTTCCATGCGGGCGCGTCGCACCAATATGTCCTGAATGGTATTGTTAAGCATGTGCCCCATGTGCAGCACGCCGGTGACGTTGGGTGGAGGGATGACGATGGTGTACGGCTCACGTCCATCGGGTTCCGACTTGAACAATTGGTGGTCCATCCAGTAGCGGTACCACTTCTCTTCCACCTCCGCGGGGTTGTACTTGCTTGCTAATTCCATATTGCTTTTATCCATGTTTAATCGCTATTAGTGCGAAAGTTTACGAAAATTCGCCGCAAAATTAATAAATAAGTGGATACGAGGGATAAGAATCGCTACTTTTGTCCCGATGACCAAGGAAGAGAAAAAAGAAGAGAATCCGCTCGCCCTGTCGGCCCGGAGGCGGAAAAGGCGAATCGTCCGTCGCGCCGTCCTGGCGTTGCTGCTCGCCACGGTGTGGGTCACCCAGTCTGTCCCCTCGTTGGCGGAGGGATACGCCCGCTCGGTCTATCCGGTCATTTCCCGTCTCCTCTCGGGCTTCTCCCGCCTCTTCCCTTTCGCCGTGGGCGATCTCTTTATCGGTCTTAGTGTCGTCGGCCTATTACTCTATCCTGTATTGGCTCGCTGGCGGTGGCGCGTCCCATGGAAGCGCGTCCTGCTGCGGCAGGGCGAATACTTGCTTTGGGTCTACGCCTGGTTCTACCTCGCCTGGGGGCTGAACTACTCGCAGCCCAATTTCTACCAACGTACAGGCATCGCCTACCGGCCTTATAGCGAGGAGGGTTTCCTCCGTTTTGCCAACGGGTATGTCGATGCCCTGAACGCGGCCTATACTCCGCCCACCAACCTGCCCGGGGAGGAGGTGTGCCAAGAGGTGACAGACGTGTACGCCCGTCTGGCCGACAGCCTTGCCGTGCATCGTCCGCCCCGCCTGTCGCCCCGTGTCAAGACCATGCTCTTCACGCCGCTCGCCTCCAAGGTGGGGGTGACGGGCAGCATGGGGCCTTTCTTCTGCGAGTTCACCCTCAACGGCGACCTCCTGCCCACCAACTATCCCGCCACCTACGCGCACGAGCTGGCTCACCTGCTGGGCATCACCAGCGAGGCCGAGGCCAACTTCTACGCTTACCAGGTATGCGTCCGCTCACGGGTGCCCGCCATCCGCTTCTCGGGCTATTTCTCCGTGCTGAGCCACGTGCTGGGCAATGCCCGTCGCCTGCTCCCGCAGGAAGAGTACGCGCGTTTGCTGGAGAGCGTCCGTCCCGAGGTTATCGCCCTGGCCAAGCAGACATATACCTACTGGGCCGGGAAATACAGTCCCTTGGTGGGGAACGTGCAAAACTGGCTTTACGACCTCTATCTCAAAGGCAACAAGATAGAAAGCGGGCGTAAGAATTACTCTGAAGTGGTGGGATTGCTCATCGCGTATGGCGAGAAGTGAATCCGCCAAATACGCCCGCATGTCCGTGATGTCCCACCTAAGCGGGACGTCTGTCCCACGGGCACGGGACACTTGTCCCGCGGGCACGGGACTTTTGTCCCGCAGGCGAGGGACACTTGTTCCGTGCCTGTGGGACGCGAGCTTCTCTATGGGCATGGTGAAGCCACCTATGGGAAACGGGTCGGATCTGCCTGTTAGATACCAACGAGTGGATAAGGGGGGTACTCGTTTGTGCGGCATATAGGAGACGTAAGCGCAATGCGGCGTTGTACCTTATTGGCTTCCTGTCCATCAGCATGTACGCCGCCGATTCTGGCTTTCAGTCCCACGGACTATTGCGCATGACCCGAATCCCCGTTCATGCCGCGCATGAGGGTTGAGCAAAAAAAAACGAGCTGATTCTTCTACAGAATCCACTCGCCACTGCATCAGAAAAGCCCCAATGGCTTTTCCTTTTTTCACGTCATTTTAGAAAACAACCTTTTCAAAACCTTAATCTTTGAAGACTCATACCTATTGTTAACCCAATCTTAATCTTATACCTTACTAAAAAACCTATTCAAAAGCTCTATAAAATCCCATAAGAATAAATCTCTTATGTTCCCTTTCTATTATAAACAATCTTGCTATCCTTTCTATTTACTAATACCTTAATTCCAGAGTCTTTAAATCGTTATCCAGTTTCTCAACTGCGGTGCAAAGGTAAGGCAAAAACCCGAAAGCCTCCAAACGTTTTTATGTTTTATAACATAAATCAGCGATTATAAATCTTTCACGTCGCTTAGCGCGACCAGCTTGTTCACGATGGCGTAGATGGTCAGTCCGGCGGCACTGTGTATTTGCAGTTTCTTGCTGATGTTGCGCCGATGGGTGATCACCGTGTGGATGGACAGGAAGAGGCTTTCGGCTATCTCCTTGTTGGTCATTCCTTTCACCACGCAGACCACGATCTCTTTCTCGCGTTGGCTTAGGGCGTCTTGGTTTTCGTTTTCCTCTTCGGTCTCTTCGGGCGCGTCGATGAGGCCGGCTATCTTCCCGGCGAGGGCATCGAGGTTGTCGAAGATGAATATCGAGGCGTCGTACTTGCTGAGCAGCGTGGTATCGACGTACGAAGTGACCAGGGCGATGAGGCGTATCCGCCTGTTCGACATCTCGGTCCGGAACTTGGGGACGTCGAAATAGTCGCCGAAAGAGGGATTGACGATCAGCATGTCGAGATTCTGCGTCCGCAGGCATTCATGCAGGGCTTCGACGGTGAGGATCTCGATGGGTTGCACCCTGACGTTGGGCAGGCGCTTCAGCACGGAGGTCAGCCCGCTGCGTATGATGACGGAGGTCTCGGCGATGGCTACCTTGATGGTTTCGCTATTCTTCATGCGCCTTCACCCTCCTTTCCAGATCCACGATGGCGGGCACGAAGATGTAATCTTCCACCCTGCAGTGCGATTCCAGCTCGGCCTCGCACTCGTAGATGTCGAAAAGGGCGGCGTTGAGCAGGTTTTCGTTGTCTTTGGCGGGACAGTATTTGATAATGATGTTCTTCAGCTCGGTGAGCTTCTCGCCCACTTGGTCGTGGTGCCTGGAGAAGGTGGTGATCTGGAAGTGTCTGGGCACCTGTCCCCGCATCAGGGCGTCGACGTACTTGAAGACGGTCTGGTCCTCGTAGTTCATGTGTTTACGCACTTCGTCGGTGTATTCGTCGAAGAACTTGAGGATGAGGAAGGCCACCTCGTTGTGGGTGTCGATGGCTTCGGTGAGCTTGCGGCGGATGGCTGGCAAGTAGAAGTCGAGGAAGAAGAGGTGGGCTTGCTTCAGGTAGTCGATGAGCGCGGGGATGGAGATGTCGGGCGTCTTGCCGTCCATCTGCGAATATCCGTCGGCGGTGAAGTTCACCACGGCCAGGAAGGTGGGGCAGTGCACGTTGTTGATTTCGCAGACTTCGCGTACCGTCTTCTCGCCAAAGCCGAGCGACAGCCCGAAGCGGCTCATCACTTGCAGGAGCGAATAGTTATCGCTGATAAGATCGATCATCTTATCCGAAGGCTTGTATCGTTGTAGTTTATCCATTACCTATTATATATGATTCGACCGCGAATAAACGGAATATTCCGGTAGGAAACAATCCCTATATTTAGGTATTTTCGGGGTCAGACGATGATGGAGGCGATGACTTGTATGAAGAGGATGAGGAATACCATCGCGATGGGGTACACCGTGGCGTAGGCCACGCCCGGGATGTTGCTGTCGACCATGGAGTCGGCGGCGGCCAGGCCCGGCGTGCTCGTCATGCCGCCGGTGATGGTGCCCAGGAGGTCGAGCATGTCGATGCGGAGCACCCATCGTCCCACGATGACGGCCACGATCATGGGCACCAGCGTGATGATAGCGCCTACGCCGAACAGCATCCATCCGCTTTCCTGGAACGTCTCTACCAGCTTCACGCCGGCCGACGTGCCTACCTCGGCGAGGAAGAGTAGCAATCCCATCTGCCTGAGCAGTTGGTTGGCCGGCCCCGACATGGACCAGATGATGGGTCCCGTCTTTCCCACGGCGCTGAGGAAGAGTGCCATCATCAGCACGCCGCCCGTCAGTCCGGGCGAGAAGGAGATGGTGTCCGAGAACGAGATGTTGAGTTGCCCGAACAGCACGCCCAATACGATACCCGTGGCGATGGGGAAGAAATCGGTGTCGGACAGGCGCTTGGCGTTGTTGCCCAGCAGGCGTGCCATGCCCTTGATGCCTTCCCGTTCGCCCACCACCATCAGCTTGTCGCCAAACTTCAGCTCCAGGTCGGGCGAGGGTGAGAGGTCGATGCCGCTTCGGCGTACGCGCGTCACCGTGCAGCCGAAGTTGCCTTGGAGGTTGAGGTCGCCGATCTGCTTGTTGATCATGTCCTTCTTGGTGAGCAGCAACGATTCGATCTCTTGCGCCTTGCCCAATGGCAGTTTGCCTTCCTCGCGGTCGCCGATCAGCAGCGCCAGCTGTTCCAGCGCCTCCTCGCTCCCCACCGCTTGCAGCAGGTCGCCCTCACGCAGCACGGTGTATGCCTTGGGGATGACAATCTCGTCGCCGTGCTTCAGGCGGGAGATGACGGCTCCCGTCATGGAGCGGGCGTTGATCTGCATCAGGCTCCTGTTGAACACGGAGGCGTTGGTGACGTGGAACATGCAGGTCTTCAGCTCGGGGAATTTCCCTCGCCGTTCCTGCTCCAGCCGTCGGGCTTCCTTGTCGAGGTCGACACGCGTCAGCTTGGGCAGCAGTTTCACGAAGAGGATGACGCCGATGACGCCAAACGGGTAGGCGATACCGTAGGCGATGGAGGCCAGCGGCGAATGGGTGCTGTCGATGGCTACGGCCAGTCCGGGCGTGCTGGTGAGCGCCCCGGCGATGAGGCCGACCAGGCTTGGCGTGTCGACGTCGAACAGGTATTTCATGCCCAATGCCGTGAGGCAGGCCGAAGCGACGATAAGCAGCGTGATGCCGATGAGTGTCTTGCCCTTGCTACGAAAGGAGTCGAAGAATCCGGGACCGGCCTGGATGCCGATGGTGAAGATGAACAGGACCAATCCGAAATTCCCAAGCTCCTTGGGGATGACTACGCCGTAGTGGCCAAAAATGAGGGCGACGAATATTACGGCCGACACGTCGAGCGACAAGCCTTTTATCTTAATCCGCCCCAACATGAAGCCTAACGCGACAATGAGGAAAAGCGAGAAATAGGAAAAATGCAATAAGTTAGCAAACATACCTTTGAAATACTTTTTGGTTTCAGGCCGCGAAGATAGGAATAAAAACCCGGAAACGAAAAGGCAAGAAGCGGGATACTGATACCAGCATCCCGCTTCTTAGATTTTAAATAATTCCGCACGTAGTCATTTTACAAGCGGGTGGAAGACCGGACTCGAACCGGCGACATTCAGAACCACAATCTGACGCTCTAACCAACTGAACTACATCCACCATCTATGTCGCATTCCTTCAAATGCGGTGCAAAGATAGGTATTCTGTCGAAACCGACAAAAGAATAGGCTGTTTTTTTGCTTTATTATTGTTGGGGGAGCCGTTCCCGGATGCCTTGGTTGTACTTCTCGAGGAGGGCGCGGGTAGTCTTTGCGAAGAGTTTTAGCGAATCGCGCGCCGCCTGGGGAAGGGAGTCGATGGGCGCGGAACGGATGGAGTCGAGGGGCGCGTCGATAGGGATGAGTTGGTAATTCTTCTCTCCCGTTTGGGCGGGACGTGCCGTCCACACCAAGCTGTAGTCGGAGGCGACAAGGCGTGTGGAGACGGAATCTTTCACCAAGTACATACGGACGGTCAGGCCTCCGTCGGTGTTCCGGGCGGACATGTTGGAGATGTAGTTCCCCAAGGAGTAGACAACGAGATGCTTCTTCCGCGTCAGGCTGTCGGTGCGTACTTCGATGGGTTGCGCCACGTGCGGATGTGATCCGATGATGTGGTCCACGCCCTTTTCGAGGAGCCAATCGGCCAGTCGCTTTTGCTCCCGGCTTGGGTTCGACTGGTATTCCACGCCCCAGTGCATGCAGGCGATGATGACGTCGGGGCGCATGGCTTGGCAGGCCGCTATGTCGCGGGCGATGAGCGCGGTGTCGATATAGTTCACCACGTTGGGCGGGCTGACGGCGAGGCCGTTGGTGCCATACGTATAGTTGAGCAGGCCGACGCGTATGCCTTTCTTCTCGAGCAGGAGCGGGTATCGCGCGGCCCGGCTGGTGGCGCTGGCGTAAGTGCCGGCATGGGGCATGCGCAGGGAGTCGAGCAGTTGGATGGTGCGTTCCAGCCCCTTGCGGCCGCGGTCGAGGCTGTGGTTGTTGGCGGTGACGAGCACGTCGAAGCCCGCCTCATGGATGGCGGCGAGAAACTCGTCGGGAGCGCTGAAGGCAGGATAGCCTTTGTAAGGCTTGCCGGCCAGGGTGACCTCGAGGTTGGCCACCGCCCAGTCGGCGCGTCGCACGTCGTCCTCGACGAGGGCGAAGCAGGGCGAATAATCGTAGCCGCCCGAGGGGGTGCGCGCGGCATCGATCTGCGCTTGGTGTTGCATGAGATCGCCCACGAAGAGGAGGCTGAGCGTATCGGCCCGCGTCGTCGGAGGGGTAGATACGGAATCTCCCTTTGCCTGCGGCTGCGCGGCGCAGGCTAAAGGGAGAATCGTGATCAGGAGTAGCAGGAGTTGTCGCATCGCTCAGGGGTAGATGGCTTTCGTGCCGGCCAGCAACGTATTCTTCATCAGCGACACGATGGTCATGGGACCTACGCCGCCCGGCACGGGCGTGATGAACGAGCATCGGGGCGACACCTCGTCGAACTTCACGTCGCCCGTGAGCTTGAAGCCCGACTTCCGCGTAGCGTCGGGCACCCGGGTGGTGCCTACGTCGATGACTACGGCTCCCTCTTTCACCATGTCGGCCTTCACGAAGTTGGGTTGCCCCATGGCGGCGATGATGATGTCGGCTTCCCGGCACTCCTTCACCAAGTCTTTGCTGTGGCTGTGGCACACGGTCACGGTGGCGTCGCCGGGATAGGCTTTCCGCATCATGAGGGAGGCCATGGGCTTGCCCACGATGTTGCTTCGCCCCAGCACCACGCACTTCTTGCCCGAGGTTTCGATGTGGTAACGCCCGAGCAATTCGAGGATGCCGTTGGGCGTGGCCGAGATGTAGCAGGGCAAGCCGATGGACATACGTCCCACGTTGATGGGGTGGAAGCCGTCCACGTCCTTGCGGTAGTCGATGGTCTCGATCACCCGTTGTTCGGAGATGTGTCCGGGCAGCGGCAGTTGCACGATGAAGCCGTCCACGTCGGTGTCGGCGTTCAGCTCGCGCACCTTGGCGAGGAGTTCCTCCTCCGTCACGTCGTTCTCGTAACGGATGAGGGTCGACTTGAATCCGCACACCTCGCACGCCTTCACTTTGTTGGCCACGTAGGTCTCGCTTCCGCCGTCGTGCCCCACGAGAATGGCGGCCAGATGCGGGCGCTTGCCACCTTCGGCCACTATCCGGGCTACCTCGGCGGCGATCTCTTGCTTTATCTGTTCGGAAATGGCTTTTCCGTCTATCAATGTCATATTGTTATTCTATTATCTTTTCATCTTCGGCATCATCTTGCCCATTTTGCCGCTGGTCATCATCTTCATCATCTTGCGGGTTTGGTCGAACTGTTTGATGAGCCTGTTCACCTCTTGGATGTCGGTTCCGCTTCCCTTGGCGATGCGCGCCTTGCGCGAGCCGTTCAGCAGCTCGGGGTTGGAGCGTTCGGCGGGGGTCATGGAGTAGATGATGGCCTCGATGCTCTTGAGCGAGTTGTCGTCGATGTCGATGTCCTTGATGGCCTTTCCCACGCCGGGAATCATGGAGGCGAGTTCCTTGAGGCTACCCATCTTCTTGATTTGCGCCAGCTGTCCGAGGAAGTCGTTGAAGTCGAACTGGTTCTTGGCGATCTTCTTTTGCAGCCGTTTGGCCTCTTCTTCGTCGTACTGCTCCTGGGCGCGTTCGACGAGCGACACGATGTCGCCCATGCCGAGTATGCGGTCGGCCATGCGGGCGGGGTGGAACTGGTCGATGGCGTCGAGTTTCTCGCCCGTTCCCACAAACTTGATGGGCTTGTTCACCACCGAGCGGATGGAGAGCGCGGCACCGCCACGGGTGTCGCCGTCGAGCTTGGTGAGCACCACGCCGTCGAAGTCGAGGCGCTCGTTGAACTCCTTGGCGGTATTCACGGCGTCCTGTCCGGTCATGGAGTCGACGACGAAGAGAATCTCGTTGGGGTGTATGGCCTCCTTGATGGCGGCGATCTCGTTCATCATCTGCTCGTCGACGGCCAGACGGCCGGCGGTGTCGACGATGACGAGGTCGTATCCCTTCGCTTTGGCTTCCAGGATGGCGTGCTGGGCAATTTCCACGGGGTTCTTGCTTTCCGGCTCGGAGTACATCGGCACGCCTATCTGCTCGGCCAGCACGCGGAGTTGTTCCACGGCGGCGGGGCGGTAGACGTCGGCGGCTACGAGCAAGGGCCTGCGGTTCTTCTTCGTCTTCAACATGCGGGCGAGCTTGCCCGAGAAGGTGGTCTTTCCCGAGCCTTGCAAGCCCGACATGAGTATGACGGCGGGACGTGCGTCGACGTTGATCTCGGCTGTCTCGCCACCCATCAGGAGGGTCAGCTCGTCGTGGACGATCTTCACCATCAGCTGGCTGGGTTTCACGGAGGTGAGCACGTTCTGTCCCAGGGCCTTCTCCTTCACGGTGTCGGTGAAGGTCTTGGCCACCTTGTAGTTCACGTCGGCGTCGAGCAAGGCTTTGCGCACGTCCTTCAGCGTTTCGGCGACGTTGATTTCGGTGATCTTTCCTTCGCCCTTGAGTATCTTGAACGACCGTTCGAGCCGTTCGCTTAGATTATCGAACATCGTTTATCCCTTTCCCCCCTTTATCCATTCATGCTGAGCAGGAACTCGTCGTTGTCGCGTGTCTTCTCCAGACGTTCCTTCACGAAGTCCATGGCCTCGATGGGGGTCATGTCGGCCAGGTACTTGCGCAGGATCCACATGCGGTCGAGCGTGGTCTTGTCGAGCAGCAGGTCGTCGCGGCGTGTACTCGACGCGGTGATGTTGACAGCGGGGAAGATACGCTTGTTGGACAGGTTGCGGTCGAGTTGCAACTCCATGTTGCCCGTTCCCTTGAACTCCTCGAAGATGACCTCGTCCATTTTCGATCCCGTATCGATGAGCGCGGTGGCGATGATGGTGAGCGAACCGCCGTTCTCGATGTTGCGCGCGGCTCCGAAGAAGCGCTTGGGCTTGTGGAGCGCGTTGGCGTCCACACCTCCCGAAAGCACTTTGCCCGACGCGGGCGACACGGTGTTGTAGGCGCGTGCCAGGCGAGTGATGGAATCGAGGAAGATCACCACGTCGTGTCCGCACTCTACCAATCGTTTGGCTTTCTCGAGCACGATGCCGGCGATTTTCACGTGGCGATCGGCAGGCTCATCGAAGGTCGAGGCGATGACCTCGGCGTTGACGCTACGGGCCATGTCGGTCACCTCCTCCGGGCGCTCGTCGATGAGTAGCATGATCATGTACACCTCGGGATGGTTGGCGGCTATGGCGTTGGCGATGTCTTTCATCAGGATGGTCTTACCTGTCTTGGGCTGTGCCACGATGAGCGCGCGCTGCCCTTTGCCGATGGGGGCGAAGAGGTCGACCACGCGGGCCGACATCGAATCGGAATACCCACCTTTGCAAAGCCTGAACTTCTCGTCGGGGAAGAGGGGGGTGAGGTGCTCGAAAGGAACGCGGTCGCGCACGAATGCCGGGTCGCGCCCGTTGATTTTGTACACCTTCACCAACGGGAAGTACTTCTCGCCTTCCTTCGGGGGGCGAATCACGCCTTCCACCACGTCGCCGGTCTTCAGTCCGAAGAGCTTGACTTGCGATTGCGACACGTAGATGTCGTCGGGCGAAGAGAGGTAGTTGTAATCCGACGAGCGGAGGAATCCATATCCGTCTTGCATGATTTCCAGCACGCCCGTTCCACCCAATATGTCGTCGAACTCGTACGGCTTTTCGGCGCCCTTGTTCTGTTTCTGGGGTTGGGGTTGGGGTTGCTGCTGTTGCTGGTTACGCTGTTGCTGTTGCTGCTGGTTACGTTGTTGTTGCTGTTGCTGCTGCTGTTGCTGGTTGCGCTGTTGTTGCTGCTGTTGCTGCTGTTGTTGTTGCTGCTGTTGCGGCTGGTTGCGGCGTTGCTGCTGCTGTTGCTTATTGTGAGGCTGCTGCTGTTGCGGTTGTTGTTGCTGCTGCTGCGCGGGCTGTACCGGCTCCTCTACCTTGGTGGCCTCGAACTTGGCGACGAGTTCGGTGGGCAATTCCATGTTTTCGGACGATAGATTTTCGATGGGAATGAAGTCGTCGCCAGTGTCGGACAGGATATTGCTCTCCTCGTCTATCACGAGTTTCTTCTCGGCTTTCGGGGTGGGTACTATTTTCTTCTCCGTGACGATGGGCCTCTCGTATGGCGCCAGTTTCGGCTTCTCCGTCGCTTCGGCGGTTTTTTCGATGGGCTTCTCGGTTTTCTCGGGCTTCTCCGCAGGTGTTTTCGCGGTCTCCTTGGCGGCTTGAGGCTCGGCGGGTTGCGTGTTCTCGGCCGGCTTCTTTATGATGGGTTTGGCCGGAGCTTCGGGATTCTTGCGCGGCCTGCCGGGACGACGCTTCTGCGGCACGGCAGGATCGGCGGTGGCGACGTTGGCGTTGGTGGCAACCGTGTCCGGAGTGGTCGTCGCGGGAGCCGCGGGAGCCGCGGCGGCGGGAGTGGCGGGAGCGGTTTGCTCCGGCTTGTTGGCGGCGGGTTTTTCGGCTTGCTTCTTGATGGGGGCGCTGGGAGCCGGCGTTGTGGTTTCCTTGGCTTTGGGAGCTTCCGGTTTCTTGGCTCCGGAAGGCGTGTTTTTAGCCTCCTTCTTGGCGGCGCCACGAGGACGTTTCCTCTTGTCGTCTTTGCGCTCTTCCTTGAGTTTCTCGGCGGCTACTTTCTTGGTAGCCCCTACGATAGCTTGTTCGTCGAGTATCTTGTACACAAGCTCTTCTTTTTTAAACGAATCTGCTTTTTTGATGCCAAGCTCGTTGGCGATAGCTTGAAGTTCCGACAATTCTTTGTCGTTCAGCTGCATGATGTTATACATACGTATGATAATTTATAAATGTTTTTAAAATGAAAACCGCACGAAAGAGTGACTTAAACGGTCTCCACGGTGCGGGTACGCGTTTTGGTTTAAACAGAATGATTTGGGATGTTACGCTGAAACGTGGTTTGTTTCAACGCCGCGAAGGTAGCAAATGTTTTTAATTCGCGTCATTAATCGAGCGCTTTTTTCTCATAAAAAAGCGTTTATGGCCTGTTTTAACCCTATTTCACCCCTGTTTTTCGAGGGTATATACGATTATCCGGCGGGTATTTTCGTCGACGCGGAAGCGGTTGTCGATGCGTTCGCCAATCACCCACGCGATGCGTTCGCCGCAGCAGAGCACCCATTGCCGTTGCTTGGCGGCTACGGATAATTTACGGTCGGTGAGGAAGTCGCTCACCCGTTTTTTCCCTTTCATGCCGAAGGGCACGAAGGTGTCGCCCGCCCGCCAACGTCGGCACGTCAGTACTCCGTCCAATTTGTCGGCGTCGAGGCAGGCCACGTTTTTCGCTTGGGGTATCTCGAAGTCGGGCGTCAAATCCCGCTCTTCCCTGGCCAACCTGAAGGGAGGGGTGCCGTCCTCCTCCTCTTTTTTTCCGGCGGGTTCGATGATCAGCAACTCACGATCCTTCAGTATGTTCCATTTCGGGCTGGCGAAACGTTTGCCCGGTTGTCCGTTGAGCGACCGCATGATGTCGTCTATCCGCGAGGGGTTGAATCCCAGGGGGTGCAGGGTCTCGAACAGCACGGCTTGCGGAGCTTCCTCATTCAGCAGGGCGTCGACGCGTATGCCTTCGGGCGTCGTCACTCTGGCCCGGGCTTCGGCTATATACTTATTATATACGGCGTACACCTCGCGCAGGTGTCTGGCGGTATCGAGCAGGCTCTGTCCTATCGACGGGTTGATTTCTCGCAGCAGGGGGAGCAAGCGGAGGCGAATCTTGTTGCGGGTATATTCGTCCTCGAGGTTGGTGCTGTCCGTCACGTATTTTTGTCCGATGCCTTCGAGGTAATCCACGATCTCCTCCCTGTCTATGCATAGCAGGGGGCGCACGACGTGTCCGTTGCGCGGGCGGATACCGAGCAAGCCCGCTATGCCTGTACCCCTGACGAGGTTGAGCAGCATAGTCTCCACGCTGTCGTCCTGGTGGTGGGCGATGGCTATGGCGTCCATCCCCAGGCGCTCCCGTGTGGTCTCGAACCATTCGTACCGCAACTCCCGGGCGGCCATCTCGATGGATATTTGTCGTTCGGCGGCGTATTCCGCGGTGTCGAAACGCGCGACGTGCAGGGGGATGTCAAGCTCTTGGCAGAGTTGGGCCACGAAGCGTTCGTCCCTATCGGCTTCCTCGCCCCGCAGGCGGAAATTGCAGTGGGCCGCCTCGCAGCGGTAGCCGCCGGCGTGGAGGATGCGCAGCAAAGCTACCGAATCGGCGCCACCGCTCACGCCGACCAACGGGCGTGCGCCGTCGGCCAGGAGCCGCTCTTCCCGAATGAATTTCGTCACTTTCTGTTCTGTCCTCATGCCGCGAAGGTATGGATAATCGCCCAATATGAGGCGAAGGGGCATTGTTTTTTCCCTATTTTTGTGCTTTGCGCGGCATGCGCGCGTCTTTGCAACCAAGTTGCAGCGCGCGTAATCTACCTTTGCCGGCGTAAAAACCGAAAAAGGATAAATGAATTATGGGACAATGCAATTGCTGTTCGTCTTCGGCGTGCGCTTCCGCGAATAACGCGGGCAAGCCTGCTGTTGGCCGAACTTCGATATTGAAAGAGTACGGCTGGGTGATGTTCTCGCTCCTGCTGCTGGCGTCGGGCATGGCGATGAGCCTGTGCGACGTGACGTTCTTCCGTCAGCCCCTGGTGGCGTTGGCGTGGTATATGGTGGCTTACCTGCCGGTGGGCTTGCCCGTGATGAAAGAGGGGTGGGAGAGTATCCACGAGGGCGACTACTTCAGCGAATTCACGCTGATGGTGATCGCCACGTTGGGGGCGTTCTGCATCGGCGAGTATCCCGAGGGGGTAGCCGTGATGCTGTTTTACTCCGTGGGCGAGCTGTTCGAGGACAAGGCTGTGGATCGCGCCAAGCGCGACATCGGTGCCCTGCTCGACGTTCGTCCCGAGCGTGCGTCGCTGGTGGTTGGAGAGCTGACCTTCGACGTTAGCCCGCAATCCGTGGAAGTGGGGCAGACCATCGAGGTGAAGGTGGGAGGCCGCGTGCCGCTCGACGGCACGTTGCTCACGGGGCAGGCCGCCTTCGACACGGCGGCGCTCACGGGCGAGAGCGTACCCCGTACCATCGGCCAAGGCGAGGATGTGCTGGCGGGCATGATCGCCGCCGATAAGGTTGTCCGCCTGCGGGTGACGCGTCCTTTCGCCGAGAGCGCCCTCTCGCGCATCCTCGAGCTGGTGCGCGGGGCCAGCGAGCGTAAGGCGCCGGCCGAGCTGTTCGTTCGCCGCTTCGCCCGCGTGTACACCCCCGTCGTCATCGTGCTGGCCGTGCTCATCGTGTTGCTGCCATGGGCGTGGTCGTCGCTGTCGGCTTCGTTCGCCTTCGTCTTCAGCGACTGGTTCTACCGGGCGCTGGTCTTCCTCGTCATCTCGTGCCCCTGCGCGCTGGTCATCAGCATTCCGTTGGGCTACTTCGGTGGCATCGGGGCGGCCTCCCGCCGAGGGATCCTGTTCAAGGGAGGCAACTATCTCGACGCCATCACGAAAGTGAATACCGTGGTGTTCGACAAGACGGGGACGCTGACACGCGGAACCTTCGAGGTGCGTGAGTGCGTATGCGCGCCGGGGATTACGGAGGCCGAACTGCTACGCGTGGTGGCCTCGGCCGAGGCAGGTAGCACGCATCCCATCGCCAAGGCCATCGACGCGTACGCCAGGCGGAAGGGCACCAAGCTCGCTACGATTGCCAACGTACGCGAACAGGCTGGCCTGGGACTTGAGGTGGAGCTGGACGGCAAGCCCGCGCTGGTGGGCAACGCACGCCTGCTCGCCGGACGAGGCGTGGCCTATCCCGGGGAACTGGACGAGATGGCCGATACCATCGTGGCGTGCGCCGTTGGTGGCGTTTACGCCGGTTACCTTCGCCTGTCGGATACGCTGAAGCCCGACGCACGGGCGGCTATCGACCAGCTGAAAGCCTTGAAGATTGACAACATCAGCATCTTGTCGGGCGACAAGCAAGGCATCGTCACCGCCTTCGCGGACGAGCTGGGCGTGGAGCGTGCGTACGGCGACTTGCTGCCCGAGGGAAAGGTGAAGCGTCTGGAAGAGCTGCGCGGCGATCCCACCCGCCGCGTCGCCTTCGTGGGCGATGGCATGAACGACGCGCCTGTGCTGGCCTTGAGCCACGTAGGCATCGCCATGGGCGGACTGGGAAGCGACGCCGCCATCGAGACAGCCGACGTGGTGATACAGACCGACCAACCCTCGAAGGTAGCCGAGGCCATCCGCGTGGGACGAGCCACGCGCCGCGTCGTATGGCAGAACATTTCGATGGCTTTCGCCGTTAAGTTTGTAGTGCTGCTGCTTGGAGCGGGGGGCGTGGCTACCCTTTGGGAAGCCGTGTTCGCCGACGTGGGCGTGGCGCTGCTGGCCATCCTGAACGCCATGCGCGTGGGACGGTTGGTCAAGTAATCAATAAAAAAGGAGACGAACAACGTATATGGACGAGAGCGCTTATTACCTGGACAAATTGGCGAAGCGGGACATCAAGCCTACCGCCATCCGGTTGCTCGTGCTGAAGAGCATGATGGGGGCGGGTAGGGCGCTCTCGCTACTCGACCTGGAGACGATGCTCGACACGGTGGACAAGTCCACCATCTCGCGCGCCATCACCCTCTTTCTCGCCCATCACCTCATCCATAGCATCGACGACGGCAGCGGATCGTGGAAGTATGCCGTCTGCGACGATTCCTGCAACTGCGAGGTGCAGGACCTCCACTCGCACTTCTACTGCGAGAAGTGCCACCGCACCTTCTGCCTGAAGAAGACACACATCCCCGTCATCGACCTCCCCGAAGGCTTCACGCTCGACAGCGTGAACTACGTCCTGAAAGGCGTTTGCCCCGACTGCGCGAGGAAGTGACCCCCCCTTATTGTCATCGATCCCCCCCTTATTGTCATCGGTCGGCGCATTTTTCTTGCCCGAAACGTGAACAAGGCAAATGCTAAACTCGTTTAATTATTGTATATATACGCTTCGTTCGAGCTTGGGAGAGAAAGGACACGTACCCCCGATGCGTACATACATAACCTGCTTATGCAACTATTATGTAAATAAACACCCTTAAACACAATTATTTATGAAGCATTCTTATTGTAAACGCGATCGCTTCCGTCCGGTACCGGCGAAAAGATTGCTCTTGATCCTGATGTTGCTCCTTGGCGGAACGTATGCCTTCGCGCAGCAACTAACCATTAAAGGTAAAATAACCGACGAATTCAAAGAAGGAATCATTGGGGCTAACGTGGTGGAGAGAGGAACCTCCAACGGCACCATTTCCGACGCCGAAGGAAACTACACGCTGACAGTGAGCAACGGACAACGGGCCGTGCTGGAGTTTTCGTACATCGGCTACAACACGAAAAGCGAGAACGTTGGAGGACGGACGGTCATCAACGTGGCCCTGCAACCCTCGGTCGTCAACCTCGGCGAAGTGGTGGCCATAGGCTACGGCACGCAGACACGACGGGAAATCACCGGCTCGGTGGCCAACATCTCCGAGGAGAACTTCAACAAAGGCATCGTGCGCGACGCCGCCGACTTGCTGCAAGGCAAGGTGGCCGGACTCTCCATCACCTCCGGCTCGGGCGACGTGACCCGCGGCAGCCAGATCAGGCTGCGCGGTACCTCCACCCTACAGAACGACCAAGGGCCGATGATCGTCATCGACGGCATACCGGGCGGCGACCTGGCTACCGTGGCCCCGTCGGACATCGAGAGCATCTCCGTGCTCAAGGACGCCTCCTCGGCGGCCATCTACGGTTCGCGAGCCGCGGGTGGCGTCATACTCATCACCACCAAGCGAGGCTCCGGCTCGAAAATGGACATCAGCTACAACGGATACCTCACCGTGGAGACCGTGGCCAACAAGCCCGACCTGCTCAACGCCTCCGAATGGCGAGCCGCCAACAAGGAGCTGGGCAACGACGTGTCGGCGTTCGACAGCTACAAGGCCGACACCGACTGGTACGACGCCATGCTGCGCACGGGCATCTCGCAAAACCACTCCATCTCCCTTTCGGGTGGATCGCCGCGAAGCAACTACCGCGCGTCGTACACCTACCTCGACCGCAAGGGTATAGCCCGCGACAACTACATGACGCGGCATAACTTCCGCTTCCAGCTCCAGCAAAGAGCCATCAACGACCGCCTGCGCGTCACGCTCACCGGATCGGGTACCATGTCGGATATGCGCATACCGTTCGCCGACGACTTCATCCTGGCCTACAACAACCTCCCGGTCTATCCCATACGCAACGAGGACGGCAGCTGGTACACCGACATGTACGGACAGTACGACCAGGGAAACCCCGTGATGAACCAGGAGCTGAACTACCGCTTAGTCAAGATGAACTACTTCTACGGAGCGGGCGACGTGTCGTTCGACATCATCGAGGGACTAACGGCCAAGGTACACCTCTACAAGAGCCGGTTCAGTCGCGACTACAGCGAGTGGCAAGACCCCAGCACCTCGCGCGGACGGGACGACAACGGCTACGGACACCGGCAGAGCATGAACTGGGACCGCGAAGTGATGGAGTGGACGGCCAACTACGAGAAAACCTTCAGGGAGAAGCACAAGCTGGAGGCCGTCATCGGATACTCCTGGGAGGACAACCTCTATCAGGACCACGGGGGACTGGCGCGCGACTTCGTCGTGAATTCCATGGGGGCCAACAGCCTGCAGGTGGGCAACAGCCTCAAGGTGGGCGAGGGAGTCTTATCGTCGAAGAACGACTACAAGCTCATCTCTTTCTACGCCCGCGCGCACTACAGCTTCAAGGAGCGCTACATGGTGACGGCGACCATACGCCGCGACGGTAGCTCCAAGTTCGGAGCCAACCACAAATGGGGTAACTTCCCCTCCGTATCGGCGGCGTGGGGCATCTCGCAAGAGAGCTTCATGAAAGACGCGAAATGGGTAAGCGACCTCAAGCTGCGCGTAGGCTACGGCGTCACCGGTAACCAAGACGGATTGCAGCCTTACAAATCGCTCTCACTCTACGAACCTTACGGCACGTATTACGACGGTGGAGGAAGCGCTGTGGCCTTCCGCGTGAAGCAAAACGCCAACCCCGACCTGAAGTGGGAACAGACCGCCATGCTCAACATCGGACTGGACTTCTCGCTCTTCAACGGCCGTCTGGGAGGTACCGTGGAGTGGTACAACCGCAAGACGTCCGACATGATCTACCGCTACCAGGTGCCCGTGCCCACCTTCGTGTTCAACCGCATGTACGCCAACGTGGGCGATATGAAGAACACAGGCGTGGAGGTGATGCTGAACTTCGAGGCTATACGCACCCGGAACTTCAATTGGACCACCACCGTGAACCTGGCGCACAACAAGAACGAGATTACCAAGCTCTCCGACGACCTCTACAAGACCGACCGCATCTACGTGGGCGACCCGTGGATACGCGGCGCGTCGGGAGTGACGTCGCACGTCATCGAGGAGGGACATCCCGTGGGACAGTTCTACATGCTCAAGGCCAAGGGGATGGACAAGGATGGCAAGATCGAGATGGAGGACATCAACGGCGACGGACAGATTACCGACGACGACCGCACCTACGTAGGCTCGGCGCAACCCAAGCTCACCTTTGGGTGGAACAACAACTTCACCTGGAAGCGTTGGGACGCCAGCTTCTTCATCCGCGGCACCATTGGCAACAAGGTGCTCAACAACCCCCTCGCGGCCTACGGCAACAACACCTATATCGCGGGTAATAACGCGATGAAGAACGACAACCTGCTCAAGTATCGCGAATCCTCGCGCGTATCCTCGTTCTACCTCGAGAATGGCTCGTTCGCACGCTTGGACAACATGGCCATAGGCTACACCTTCGATACCCGCAAGCTGGGATGGCTCACCAAGGCACGCGTCTACGTGGCGGCGCAGAATCTCTTCGTCATCACCGGATACAAGGGACTGGATCCCGAGGTGGAACTCTTCCGTGGCGAACCTACCGACAACGACGCAGGCCTCTCGCCGGGCATCGAGCCGCGCAACTACTTTCCGAAGGCACGCTCGTTCACTTTCGGTGTCAACCTTACTTTTTAATCACATTCATCATAGAGACATTCGATATGAAACTAAAGAATTACATAGCTATAGTGGCGGCCGGGTTGCTTTTCTCAATCTCCGCCTGCACCGACCTGAGCGAACCCGTTTACGACTCGCTGCCCACGTTCGGCAATACCCTCAAGGAGGTAAACGCCTTGCGAGGCTCCACCTACAACACGTTGAAAACCTATTGGCCGGCCAACTTCCTCTACTTGCAGGACTGCGGCGGATCGATGGCCGTCACTCCCACGAGAATCGGAGGCGACTGGTACGACGGCGGACAATTCCGCGAATTCTACATGCACACCTGGACTTCGCAAACGGCTACGATAAAGAACGCGTGGAACGCAGCCTCGACCGCCATAGGAACCTGTAACTACAACATACAATTGCTGGAAAATACTACCGTTTTGAGCGAATCGGAGAAGGCGACGTACATTGCCACCATACAAGGCATACGCGACTTCTGGATCTACGTCATGCTCGACAACTGGGGCAACATCCCGTTAGTCACCTCTTACGCCGACCGCGAACTGCCACTTATCAAACCCCGTCAGGAGGTGTTCAACTTCCTGGTAAAGGACGTAACCGACCTCATTCCCTCGCTGCCCGACGGCGGACCAGCTAACTACGGGCAGTTCACTAAAGGATCCGCACAATTTCTGTTAGCCAAGCTCTATCTTAACGCCGAGGCTTGGAACGTCACCGTGGACGGCAACGCTTGGCAGAAATGTATCGACGCCTGCGACGCCATCATGGGCATGGGTTACATATTCGAGCCTGACTGGGAGACCAATTTCGGCATCAACGACCGTTCCGGAGAGGGCATCCTCACCATCACTTTCTCCGAAACAGATACGGCGGACAAGAACGAACTGATGAGGCGTACCTTGCATTATCAGGACAACTATTCCGACGGTGCTGGTTACTCCGCTTGGAATGGTATCTGCGCGCAGCCCGACTATGTGAAACTGTTCGATCCCGCCGATATGCGTTATGGAGGCGAAATGATAAAAACCGGATCCTTCCGCATCGGCAAACGTTACAACATAACTACGGGCGCTCTGCTTATGACGCAACACAATGCTCCGTTGGACTATACGGTGGACATGAGCATGATGCCTGATTCGGAACTTGACAAGACTCCTTGGGGAACCGTGGTACAAGAGGCCGGCGCCCGCTGCCAGAAGTGGCCGTACAGCACCTCGCTGACCGAGGCGCAAGGCAACCACTTCCACATCTTCCGCTACACCGACGTGTACCTGATGAAAGCGGAAGCGTTGGTGCGAGGCGGTGGCGACAATACAGAGGCCACCCGCTTGATTAATGAAATCCGATTACGGGCTTTCAACAACGACAACAATAAGACCTACCAGTCCGTCGGGCTGGAGGAGATTCGCTTGGAACGTAAGTTCGAGATGGCTTGGGAAGCCTATTCCCGTCAGGATGACATCCGTTTCGGTACATTCGAACAAGGTGCGTGGAGTGCCTCCAACTGCCCCCGGTCAGTAGGCGATTACCTCAAGCTCTATCCCATCTCGCAGGATGCCTGGCAAACCAACCAGAACTTGGTGCAGAATCCCGGTTACGCGGCATTCAAGAAATGACAGACCATTCGCATGCCTAAACCAACACTCCGTAATTGGAGCGACAGAGAGAAAGCCCGGCAACTTGCTGCCGGGCTTTCTTTTGTGTGCCGAGCATGGCACTTGACTTGACGGTGCAAGTCCGTTATGGAGGTCGGTAGTTACCAACCATTAGCCTAAGGCAAGGGTGTCCGTGGCGACGCGGAATCTGAAAGAAGCC
>JAISIZ010000128.1 GCA_031261785.1 Mediterranea sp. (in: CFB group bacteria) | reverse complement strand
TTGCGAGAGAGGCTATCGGGTTCGCGAAGTGCCCATGCTGTTCGCGTGAACAATTCGCGGGCCTGACAGACGGCCATGTGGTTCGCGTGAACAGTTCGCAGGCCTGATAGATGGCCATGCGGTTTGCGTGAACAGTTCGCGGGCCTGACAGACGGCCATGCGGTTCGCGTGAACAGTTCGCGGGCCTGACAGACGGCCATGCGGTTCGCGTGAACAGTTCGCGAGCCTGATAGATGGTCATGCGGTTCACATGAACAGTCCGCGGCTTTGAAAAGGTCTGATGTCAAACCATCGATCGATTCGAGCATCCATCCGATCGTGAAATCGACATGAAGTTGGGCGCTTTGTTAGCCATGGGACAAGTTCATCCACAGACTATCGCACGTGAGCCCAGAAAACTAATCTCTAATCACTCCCCTTTTACCCTTCTATCCAACCGCTCGCAAAATGTGAGACTTTACTGAATACGATGCAGGATAAACACAGTTTTTTACTGGTGCTCCATTTTATTACCACTATATGGCGGAAGTGGCGGTTCGTTTCCTTTCTTCCTGGGATGTATGTCCTGATTCCTACTTCACATTTCCCTTTGTATACGCCGCTTACAGTCTGCCTGTATTCGGAATCCAGAAAAATTATTCCTTGTAAGGCTTCGCGAATTGCCCTGCATGTCTCTTCGCAGTCTATCCCGCCTCGGGCGGCGGCTTAGCCCCGTGTCGTCTACACAATTGACGGCGAATAACGCAGGAAAAGGAAGCATGGCGGACGAAAAAACAGCCTCGAACGGTTAAAAACTGTCGTGAGGCTTTCTTATTGTGGCGTAAAGCATTACTTTTGTTCCACTATTTAAAAAGAAACGGTATTATGGCACGAGTTTATTCGTTGACGTTCGCATCGCTATTCCTGCTCATACTCGGCGGTTGCCAGAGCCTGGAACAGATCTCTATCGACTACCTGAAACCCTCCGAGATGAGTTTCCCCGCGCAGTTGCGCAAAGTCGCCATCGTGAACAACATGAGCGACACGCCCGACAACAAGCTCATCCCCGAGAAGAAACCCGCCGAGGAGGGAGAGGCCGCGAGCGCCGTGGCCTACGCCAATGGCGACCCGCGTATCACCACCGAGTCGCTGGCGGAAAATCTGGCCGCGCGGAACTACTTCGACGAGGTGATGATCTGCGATTCGGCCCTGCGAGCCAACGACAACTTCCCCCGCGAGAACACGCTCAGCCAGGAAGAGGTACGGAAAATCACCTCCGACCTCGGCGTGGACTTCATCATCGCGCTGGAGAATCTGCAAATAAAGGCCGAGAAAACCATCAGCTTCATCTTCGGATACGACGTGTACCGAGGCGTGGTCGACGCCAAGGTGTACCCCACCCTGCGCATCTACCTGCCCGACCGCGCACGGCCCATGACCACGCTGCACCTACAGGACAGCATATTCTGGGACGACTACGCCATGTCGTCCGAGCAGATCGTCGGCCGCCTCATCCCCGACGCGGAGATGCTGCGCCAAGCCTCCGACTTCGCCGGCAGTATCCCCGTGAACTACTTAGTGCCGAACTGGCATACCGACACCCGCACGCTCTACGCCGGAGGCTCCGTGCAGATGCGCGACGCCATGGTCTATGCCCGCGAGAACAACTGGGACAAGGCCTACCCGCTCTGGAAAACCGTCTACGACGAGAGCAAGAGCGAGAAAAAGAAGATGCGGGCCGCCCTCAACATAGCCGTCTACTACGAGATGAAGGACAGCCTCGCCACCGCCGAGGAATGGGCCACCAAGGCGCAAAAGCTGGCCAGGGAGGTCGAAGCCGGGCATATCGGCGAGACGGAAGCCGTGCGCGTCGAAGACGTGCCCAACCTCTACCTCATCAGCCAATACATCGCCGAGCTGAAACAGCGAAACATCGAATGGCCCAAGATCAAGCTGCAAATGAGCCGCTTCGACGACGATTTTTAGTCCATACGGATGCGACGAGTAGTATTTTTACGTACCTTTGAACACTCAACAAGAAGGATATTCTCATGAAAGTAAGCCAACAATCCCAATCATGCATCGAAACGGCGCTGCAAGAAGCCGTGGCCAGGTACAAATGCGCCTGCGAGCAAACCATCGTGACAGACATTCACCTGTTGCCCGACCAGCCGTCGGGGCAACTCACCATCTACGACGACGACGACAACGAGCTGGCATCCACCATGGTCAAGGAGTGGGTAACCTACGAGGACGACGACTTCGCGCAGAGCGTGCAACACCCCCTGCGAAACGTGCTGCGCCGCATGAAAGACGCGGGCGACTTCGACAAGATCACCATCCTGAAACCCTACTCCTTCGTCCTCGTCGACGACGAGAAAGAGACCATCGCCGAACTCCTGCTCATGGACGACGACACCCTGCTGGTGGACAAGGAACTGCTCAAGGGATTGGACAAGGAGCTGGACGACTTCCTGAAGGAGCTGCTGACGAAGTAACGGCGCCGTGCGCCAAACTCCTCATCGGAATCGCGCCAAACTCCTCATTGAAATCGTGCCAAACTCCTTATTGAAATCGCGCCAAACTCCTCATTGGAGATAAATTTTATGTATCTTTGCGCAATCTTTATTGAACTTTCGCAAGTATTATGATATGGATTTAGCGAGGTTGACCAATCGTCGGGCAGGATGCCCTGAAAGGGCTGAGAGGTGGCTGAAAGCCTTTGCCTGTAAGGCTCTTAACCCAGCCCAACGCAGAGCGAAGCGACGCGTTGGGTTCCTGCGGGGGTATGACGTTGCGGGCTATAAGCCCAGGTTATCCCTCATGATTTACGGTGTAGAGATAAGCTGCCCTTACAGGGCGCAACGTTATGCGCGCTTTGGTAACCCAACGTGCCGCTCGTTCCTCGCTCTGCGTTGGGCTGGGTTAAGAGCCTTACAGGCAAAGGCTTTCAGCCACATTTCAGCCCTTACAGGGCGCTCACCACTAATCACTAACCTTTCAGGGCGCTCATTCAGCGGTTCGTTCATCACTAATCGCTCATCACTAATCACTAACCTTTCAGGGCGCTCATCCAACGGTTTGTTCATCACTAATCGCTCATCACTAATTACTAATCTTTCAGGGCGCTCATTCAACGGTTCGTTCATCACTAATCGCTCATCACTAATCACTAATCTTTCAGGGCGCTCATTCAGCGGTTCGTTCATCACTAATCGCTCATCCCTAATCACTAATCTTTCAGGGCGATCATTCAGCGGCTTGTCAATTCCGAACTTGAATACGTGCGAAAGTTCAATAAGATACGTGCGAAAATTCAAAATCTTTATTCATAGCGACGGATATGCAAGAGAACTATAGAACCAGAGTGGTGGACGCCATGCTTGCCAGGAAGTTGGCCGGGCAAGGAGCCGTCGTGATCGAAGGTCCCAAGTGGTGTGGCAAAACCACCACGGCCGAGCGACACGCGCGGAGCGTAATCTATATGGCCGACAACAAGAAAAAGAATTCCTATCTGCAATTGGCCGACGTTGATCCCGACGCGCTTCTGGACGGCGACATCCCCCATCTGATAGACGAATGGCAAGTGGCGCCGAAGCTATGGGACGCGGTGAGGTTTGCCGTGGACCATCGCAAGGGAGTAGGACACTTTATACTGACCGGATCTGCCGTGCCGGCAGATACTAAAGACATCGTACATACCGGCACGGGACGGTTCAGCTGGCTGACCATGCGACCCATGACGCTTTGGGAATCGGGCGAATCGAACGGGCGGGTGAGCCTGCGACAGCTCTTTTCCGCTCCCGGGCGAATAACGGCGGCCAACGACTTATCGCTGACCGACGTGGCATTCTTGATCTGCCGCGGCGGATGGCCGCAAGCGCTCTATGTGGACAAGAGCGTCGTCCTGGACCAAGCCCGCAACTACTACGATGCCGTGGTGAAGCAAGATATCAGCCGCGCGGACGGAATCAATCGCCGCCCCGAGCGCGTAAGGCGGCTGATGCGCAGCTATGCCCGTCACCAAGGGACACAAGCCAACCTCAGCGTGATTCGGCAGGACTTGTTGGCCAACGATACCGACGAGCTGAAAGAGGCGACAATCAATTCGTATATCAACGCGCTGAAGAAAATCTTCGTCATCGAAGACATGGAGGCCTGGAATCCCAACTTGCGCTCCAAGAGCGCTATCCGCACGTCCAACACCCGATATTTCGTCGACCCGAGCATAGCCACGGCGGCACTGGGCTTGGGACCGGAAGACCTGATGGGCGACTTGAACACCTTGGGTCTGTTGTTCGAGACGCTCTGCGTGCGCGACCTCCGGGTGTTTGCCGAGGCATTGGATGGCGAAGTGTTTCACTACCGCGACAAATCGGGACTGGAATGCGATGCCGTCGTGCATTTGCGCAATGGCTCTTATGCCCTCATAGAGATGAAACTGGGAGGCGACAGGCTGATCGAAGAAGGTGTATCGACGCTAAAAGAACTCGCTTCCCAGATAGATACCGACCGCATGAAAGCACCCTCGTTCCAGATGGTGCTCACGGCCGTAGGCGACTTTGCCTATCGTCGGCAAGACGGCGTTTACGTAGTGCCCATCGGGTGCCTCAGAGATTGAACAATCAATTAACATCAACGACTATGATCAACGACTTTATGAAGAAAACCGGAGTGGCGGCCTGCATCGCCCTGCTCCCCCTTGGCCAGCCGCTTGCCCAATCGAGCGACAACGGCGACGGCACGTTCACCAATCCCGTGTTGTGGAGCGACGTACCCGACCCTGACGTGATTCGCGTGGGCGACGAGTTCTACATGGTAAGCACCACCATGCACCTGATGCCGGGAGCGCCGATCATGCGTTCCAAAGACCTGGTGAACTGGGAAATCGCCAGCTATGTGTTCGACAAGCTGACGGATACCCCCCGATACGACATGCGCGAAGGCACCGTGTACGGCAGGGGACAATGGGCCACCTCGCTCCGCTACCACGACGGGAAATTCTACGTCTACTTCTCTCCCAACGACAAGCCCTTCACGGGATACCTCTACGCGGCAACCGACCCCGCGGGGAAGTGGGAATTGGTGGCGCGCCTGCCCCATTACCACGATTCGTCCTTCTTGTTCGACGACGACGGGCGCGTATACGTGTTCTACGCCACCGGACGCCTGACCGAGCTGAAGCCCGACCTCACCGGCCCGCTGCCGGGCGGGGTGAACACCACCGTGTTCGAGCGCGACGCCGACGAAGACGGCCTGCTGGAAGGAAGCCGCGTGATCAAGCGCGACGGGAAATACTACCTGCTGATGATCTCCTGGCCCAACGGGGAGAAGCGCCGGCAGCTCTGTTACCGCGCCGACAAGATCACGGGACCCTACGAGAAGAAGGTGATCCTGGAAGACAACTTCGCCGGATTTCCCTATATGGGACAAGGATGCGTCGTCGACGACGCGGAAGGCAACTGGTACGGCGTCATCTTCCAGGACCGCGACGGCGTAGGGCGGGTGCTCACGCTGATGCCTTGCCGCTGGGAAGACGGATGGCCGATGCTGGGCGACAAGGACGGACGCACTCCCCTCGTCATGGATAAGCCCGTGCGGGGCGAGGCGGAAAAGCCCCTGGTGGTAAGCGACGACTTCGGCGCCAGCGAGCTGGCGCTCTGCTGGCAGTGGAACCACAATCCCGTCGACGAGGCCTGGTCGCTGACCGAGCGCCCGGGATACATGCGCCTGAAGACGAGCCGCGTGGCCAACAACCTCTTTCTCGCCCCCAACACGCTCACGCAGCGGATGGAAGGACCGGAATGCAGTGGCACCATCGCCATGGACATCGCCCGGATGAAGGAAGGCGACATCGCCGGGTTCAGCGCCTTCAACGGCGACGCCGCCCTCCTGGCGGTAACGATGGAGAATGGGGTGAAGCACCTCGTCGTCTCCACATCCTCCGTCGCCTTGAGCGAGGAAGAGAAGGCCGTCGTCGGCGTGGACAGTGAAGAGCAGGAACGCGTGGCGCTCAACGTCCCGACAGTCTACCTCCGCATCGACGCCGATTTCCGCCTCGGCCGCGACATCGCCACCTTCTACTACAGCCTGGACAACGAAGACTGGAAACGCGTCGGCGCCGACTTCAAGATGAGGTTCGACTACCGCCGACTGTTCATGGGCACCAAGTTCGCCATCTTCAACTATGCCACGAAGGGGGCCGGAGGCTATGTGGACATCGACTACTTTGACTATAAGAGGAAGCGAAACTAAAGGAAATTTTGTGGGTAACCCGAAAGTTTCCTATCTTTGTCGTCGCGGGCACGGATTGACCGTTCGCCGCATCAATCGTGAATATCATGAGACGTACCTTCTTGTTGACTTTTGCATTATCGTGGCTCGCCTCCCTTTCCATCCCCGCGCGGGCATCCGTCGACTCCCTGCTCAACGTGCTGGACGAGACCCTCACCGACGCCTCCCGCTACGAGGCGGCGAAGCTGGCTCGCATCGACCACGCGCGCGCTGAGCTGCGGGCGCTCCCTCCCGCGAGCCTGGACGACGAGTTCATGATCAACCGCCAGCTCTACGAGGAGTACGAGACCTATATCTGCGACTCGGCGCGCCACTACGTCAACCGGAACCTCGAGATCGCCCGCCTCACCCGCCGGACCGACCTCCTCAACGAGACGCTCCTCGAGAAAGCCACCATCCTGAACCGCTCGGGACTTTACGCCGAGAGCGTGGCGCTGCTTCGATCCATCGACCCCGCCTCCCTCGCCCCCGACGCCCGGGCCGCCTACTACATCAACTTCGAGGAGACCTACCTCTACTACGCCGAATACACCGCCGACGACGAATACCAGCCGGCATATCTCGACAAGCTCTACGCCTACCGCGACACCGTGCTGAGCGTGGTGCCTAAGGGGTCGTACCGCTACGTATGCGCCTACGCGCCCTACTTGCTCCAACAGGGCCGCGAGGAGGAGGCCATCGCCCTGCTCCAAGCCTACTTGCCCAGCCTCGGCACCGGCACGCGCGACTATGCCGTGCTCACCTCCATACTCGCTTTCGGCTACCAGCAGATGGGCGACGAGGGCAAGCGGAAAGAGTACCTCATACGCAGCGCCATCGCCGACATACGCGGCGTGGTGAAGGAGAACAACTCGCTACGCGCCCTCTCCGAGATGCTCTACGACGAGGGACAGCTGGAGCGTGCCAACCGGTACATGAAGCGCAGCATCGAGGACGCCAACTTCTACAACGCCCGCCTGCGCAACGTGCAGGCCGCCCGCATGTTGCCCGTCATCGACCATGCCTACCAGGCCGAGCGGGTGAGGCAGGCCAATACCGTACGCCTGTTCCTCGCGCTCACCGCCGCCCTCGCCATATTCCTGGCCGGAGCCGTGTGGTATGTCGTCAGGCAAATGAAGAAGCTGGTGCGCGTCAGGCGCGAATTGTTGCAAATCAACGACGAGCTGCAACGCCTAAGCCAGCGGCAGCGGCAGCTCAACGACGAGTTGCAGATCGTCAACGCCCAGCTGCACGACACCAATCTCAACCTGGCCGAGGCCAACCGCATCAAAGAGGAGTACGTGGCCCGCTTCATGGACCAATGTTCGGCCTATATTGATAAGCTCGAGACCTATCGCCGCACCCTCAACAAGCAGGCCGTGACGGGAAAGACCAAGGACCTGTACGATAGCCTGAAGTCCACCAGCTTCGTCGACGAGGAGCTGAAGGCGTTCTACCAGAACTTCGACAACTCCTTCCTCAACATCTTCCCCCACTTCGTCGAGCAGTTCAACGCCCTCCTTCCTCCCGAGGAGCAGATCCCCATCCACAAGAACGAACGGCTCACCACCGAGCTGCGCATCTTCGCCCTCATCCGCCTGGGCATCACCGACAGCGCCAAGATAGCCAGCTTCCTGCGCTACTCCATCACCACCATCTACACCTACCGCTCCAAGCTGAAGAACCGCTCGCTGCGCAAGGAGCGCTTCGAGGAGGAGGTGATGAAGATAGGCGTCATCCAGTGATATTTCGGCGCGACCACCGCCGAGTTTGGAAAAAGAAGTGACTAAAGGAACGTCTGGTCGGGTTTGCGCAATCGGTTAAGATACATCCGGAGCAATGTGTCGGGGATGAAATAGGTGGAATCGTCCACCGCCAGCATGTCCAGATCCAACAGTTTGCGTGCCGCGCTCTGTACGGCACTGCTGGAAGCCAACGCATGGCGCCGGATAAAGTCGGCGCTCATGATCTTCTGTGCCTTCCCGTCCTTGGAGATGGCATACAGCAGCTCCTTCTGCCGTTCCGGAACGCGCGACAAGAGTTGGCGGTAGACATCGCTCGCCTCCTCCAGCATATCGTTGATGGTCGCTCGCAGGGTTTCCAAGGTGCAGGCTTCGCCTTGCGGGGTGTTGGCGAAGGCTTCGTGAAAGGTTTTCTGCATGTAGTAGGTATTGCCGTCGAACAGACGGTAGATGGATCGGGCATCCTCTTCGCTGACGCTCCGTTGACGGGCCTGGAACCAGTGGCATACAAAGGGTATGTATTCGTCCGTCGCGATGGGACGCAGTTCCAGGATGGAAGTGCTGTTGTAAAAAGGACGTGCCGACGAGAAGAACATCTCGCTTACCAAGTGGCGTTCGCTACCCGCGAAAACGAAATGTACGTTGCTGAGATGCTGGATGTGCGCGCGTAGCAACGCTTCGATGTTCGATTCGGGATACCGGGTGATCTGCTGGAATTCGTCGAAGGTCACCACGCAAGGCTTGTCGGCCTTCTCCAGACAGCCGAATATCTCTGTCAGCGTAAATTCGGGGCGGCTGATGTCGCCCAGCTCAAGGCTGAAGGTCGGCGTGCCACTTACCGGATCGAAGCCAAACCTGGCACTGATAGACTTCAGTCCCTGCGCGAAGGCCATCAGCATCTTCCGGCTTTGTGAATGCAAGGTCTCGAATACGTTCAGGCCGAATACATACGTGAACTCCCGCAAACTGGATGTGTGCAGGATATCAATATAGAAGGTATAATGTCCGGAGCTGATCTCCGGCTTGTTGTAGCAATGGCGCACCAGCTTCGACTTTCCCATGCGCCGGGGGGAGATGAGGCATAAGTTGCCTCCATGGGACAGGGTCCGGATGACCTTCCCGGATTCCTCACGCCTGTCGCAAAAGTATTGTTCCGGAATGTCGCCGGTAATGACAAAAGGGTTGTTCATGCTCGCCTCCTTGTATGGATTATAGGGGGCAAAGATAACTATACGTTTTGTATTATGCAAATCGCATAATACAAAACGTATAATCTCATCCGTCTCACTTGGTCAGCTCCATCAACCGGTTCTTAACGAAGTCCGGGCCGGGAAATCCCACTTGCTTGCTGTTGATGTGGCCATCCTTGTCGACAAAGATGTAGGTGGGTACCCCATTGCCTTCGACGGATCTCAGGATGAAGTTCCACTGCGCGTCGGTGAGGCGGTAGTGCTCTCCGTGCAGGTCGGCAATCATGCTATTCCAGGCGCCAAGTGGGGAATTCTCGCCAGCGATGTAGACGAAGGCGATGCCGCTATCCATCAGGGCGGGCTTGACGGGTTGCAACATCTTGTTGGCCTCCCGGCACGGGGCGCACCAAGTGCCCCAGATATCGACCAGCACGGGATGCCCTTTGTACTTCCGGAGAATGGTGGGCAGGATGTCCTCGTCGCGGATGCTGTCGGGCAGGACGCCTACCGTATAGCCCGTCTTCTTCTTGTTGGCCTCGATGGTGGCTTGCAGCTTTTCGTTCTCTTGCCGCACGTAGGGGCGGTAGGCCTCGGGGATTTCCGCCAGCTGGTCGGCATCCAGCGGATGGTATTGCTCTATCGCTTCCAGGGCGCGGCTTGTCTTCACCAGCTCGAAGAAGATGCCTTGGTCGGTGCCCCATTCCTTCCGCAGCCAAGGCACTAAAGATCCGCCCGAATAGGCCATGACCGCGCAGTCCGTGGCATACACGATGGCGGGAGTGTTCAATTCGGTAAAGGTGGAGAGCGGCGCGAAATAATCTTCTTGCAAGGGTTTGAGCGTCTTCCCGTAGGCGATGAGGGAATCGCTGTCCCGCTTGAGGTGATGGTTGGAGGCGTAGGCCCTCATCATCCACGACTGGACCATTGTCAACCGTTGGATGTAGCCTATCTCGGCAGCTATCCGCATCGTCTCCTTGCAGGCGGGGCTGGCGTCGAAGGCCGCTATCCCGTCGCATGCCGACCGGCATTGGGCCAGCCATTCGTCGCGCAGCTCTATCTCGCTCTTGCCGTCCAATGACTTTAGCAAAGCTTCGTAGTCGGCCTCTGTCTCCAGGCTCTTCCGCAAGACTCGGAAGGCGGCGTCGTGGTCGGCCAGCTCGCGGCTGAGCGAGGCCATGTATCCGGCGTAGTAGGCGGGCTTTCCGATGGGCTTCGCCGCACCGCGCAGGCGTGAATGCTTCCGGGTGTTCTCGGCCGGGTTGATGACGATGGTCGTGATTTCGCCGGGAGCCACGAAACAGTTGTAGAACCCATCCATGAAGCGAAGGTTGGCCTGATACACGGTGCAGGCGTCTGTCGACAGCTCAAACGTACCGTCGGGCTGGATAGTCACGTTCTGGGCGCTATCGGCCAGTTTGAAGGGTGGATAGATGTATGCGGAAAGTGTGGTCGGCATCCCGGCGCGATAGTCCAGGATGGCGCCTCGCAGCAAGGCTATTCCCTGCTTCACCACGGGTGGTGGCAGGGTGGCTTTCTTGTCTACCGGCGTCTCCTTGAAATCTTTGGGCAAGCTTATCGTGAGGGGATCCTTGGTCAACGCGATGCCCCATAGATTGAAGGCTCCGGGCATATCGCCCTCGATTAGGTCGACCGACGTGGCCTTTGGGGGAAGGGGCGGGAAAATAAGGGCGAACTCAGCCTCGCCCGAATCGGGCATCCAGAAGTGCTCCCCCAACTGGAGGCCTGCCGCCGAGCGGACCGGATACTTGGTGCCTTGCTCGTCGACTAAATGTGTGGTTTTCGCGAACTGAATCCAATTCCGGGGACGATAGTAAGCCTTGATGTGAAGGACGGTAGCCGTGTCCGTCAGTTCCACCCGGCCAATTTCCACGCTACGGGTACCGGCAGCCCTGACGGCTGGGGTATCTATCACGCCGCGGTTGTTGGCAAGGCTGGTGGCTGCTGTGAGAAATAGTAGCGACAACGCCGCAAAGGTTAATCTTGTAGTTTTCATACTAAATAATTGTTTGAATGGTATTTTGCGACAAAGATAGCATTCTGACAATCACGGGGTAATCGCGACGCTTGCTCTTTATGTATTCTTAACGCATTGGGATTTATCGGCAGAGAGTGGCCTGTTTCGGAAAAAGATGCGTAACTTTGGCGCGAAGAATGGATCAGAACCTTATCATGCTCAGTAAATACAAGCTCAACCAGCTCTACCTCAAGGATACGCAGTTCGCCAACCTGATGACGAGACGTATCTTCAACATCCTGTTGATCGCCAACCCGTACGACGCCTTCATGCTCGAGGACGACGGGCGCATCGACGAGAAGATCTTTAACGAATACACCTCCCTCTCGCTGCGCTACCCGCCGAGGTTCTCGCAAGTGTCGACCGAGGAGGAGGCGCTGGCGCATCTCGAGGCCGTGCCCTACGACCTCGTCATCTGCATGCCCAGCACGAGCGACAACGACAGCTTCGACATCGGACGCCGCATCAAGGAGCTGTACGAGCAGATCCCCATCGTCATACTCACCCCCTTCAGCCACGGCATCACGCAACGCATCACGGGCGAGGACCTCAGCTCCTTCGAGTACGTGTTCTGCTGGCTGGGCAACACCGACCTGCTGGTGTCCATCATCAAGCTCATGGAGGACAAGCTCAACCTCGAGCACGACGTCAACCAGGTGGGCGTGCAGGTCATCCTCCTCGTCGAGGACGGCATACGCTTCTACTCGTCCATACTGCCCAACCTCTACAAGTTCGTGCTCAAGCAAAGCCAGGAGTTCTCCACCGAGGCGCTCAACGCCCACCAGCGCACCCTGCGGATGCGGGGACGTCCCAAGATCGTGCTGGCGCGCACCTACCAGGAGGCGATAGACATGTACGGGAAATACGCCAACAACATGCTGGGCGTGGTCACCGACGTACGCTTCCCGCGGGTGGAACGGGGCACCAAGGACCCGCTGGCCGGCATACGCCTCTGCGCCGAGATACGGAAGAACGACCCCTTCGTACCGCTCATCATCCAGTCGTCCGAGACGGAGAATGCCCGCTACGCCAGCAAGTATGGCGCCAGCTTCATCGACAAGAACTCCAAGAAGATGGACGTGGACCTGCGCCGCATCGTGTCCGACGACTTCGGCTTCGGCGACTTCGTCTTCCGCAACCCCGATACCGGTGTGGAGATAGCCCGCGTGCGCAACCTCAAGGAGCTGCAGAACATCCTGTTTGCCGTGCCGGCGGAGTCGTTCCTTTACCACATCTCGCGCAACCACGTGTCGCGCTGGCTCTACTCCCGTGCCGTCTTCCCTGTGG